>CAMFSS010000253.1 GCA_945983195.1 uncultured Prevotellaceae bacterium
GTTAGCCTCAAGAATACCACAGACCTCTTCGGAAAACTGCATATTAAGGAAAATGCCGAAGATGTAAAGTGGCAGAAGTGGAATGATAACAACACGAATAACCTTAACAATGATTTCTCTGAACTCAATGAAGCAACTACGCAGAGCGGATTCAGCTTTGAAATAAGCTATGCCCAGCCCAATTATAAACGATAATACAAGAGCTGACATTACATCAAGGACAGGAGGCATATTGATTACGAAGTAGGGCAGGAGAGAATTGTCGGCCACGGCAGTATGTTCAATAGCCGCAGATGTGTGTAGATAAGGGAGTGTGATGATTCCCGTAAAATATGATAATGTGGCGGCAAGAAATGTTGCTGTGTAGGCAATTAAGGCTGTGTAAAGCAGCATTTTGCCGGCTTTAGCCCCGATTTCACCAATGGCTGTAGAAACGAAGCCAATAATAATCAAAGGAATACAAAATGACAGAAATTGACTGAACGTTGCATTGAAAGTGATGAAGATACGGTTGATACAATCAGGAAGCAGATAACCTGCACCAATTCCGAGAATGATAGCAATTATAATCCTCGGAAGCAAACCAATGTGTAGCTTAAAATCTCTCATGATTATTATTCTCTTTTATAAGATTTTACAACAAAAGTAATAAAAATAATCATATACAGCCAATATTGACAGTGATATTTTTGTCGATTAATGGCAGAATGGAATTGTGATAGAATTTTAATGGGAAGGAATATAATTTTTCCACTAAAATATCGTTATTAATTGTGATATGGCATATAAATAGCATTAGTAACAACATAGTAATATAAACAACAAACATATTTCAACAATGAGAAAAAAACTGTTTTTTGGAGCCTTGGCTGCCACTGCATTAATATCATGGGCAGCAAAAGATCCTGTGCTCATGAAGATTAATGGCGACAAAGTAAAACTGTCGGAATTTGAGTATCTTTATCACAAAAACAATCAACAGCAAATAGAAAAAGAGTCGCTTGAACAATATCTTGAGCGTTTCAAGATCTACAAACTAAAAGTGGCTGATGCAAAAGCAGCAGGCATTGATACTACAAAGTCATTCAGAAGTGAATTTCAGAAGTATCGCAACGACCTCTCTCAGCCATACATGACCGACTCTGCCACCCTTTTGCGCTTTGCCCAAGAGGCATACGACCGCAAACTGCGTGAGGTGGAAACCATGCACATCATGCTTCCACTCACACCCGATGGATCGTCGATAGCAAAGGCCGACAGCTTGCGCAACTGCATACTCAATGGGGAAGATATGGGCGACCTCGCCGTGAAATACTCAATTGACCGTTCAGCCAAGCGCAATCGCGGTAATCTCGGTTACATTGTATCGGGACGTTTCCCCTACGCATTTGAATATGTTGCATATACATTGCCGATTGGAGAAGTTTCGAAACCATTTGCCACTGACTTTGGAATCCACATAGTCAAGACACTTGCTGAGCGCCCCAGCCGCGGTGAAGTGCTTGTGGAGCACATCCTGAAGCTATATCCGCGCGGAGCAAATGTCACTGACTCAATCAAAGCCACAATGCACGCACAAATCGACTCAATCTATAAAGAGGTGTTGAAGGGTGCAGACTTTGAAGAGTTGGCACGCAAGCACTCCGATGACGGCTCGGCACGCAATGGAGGCCGACTAAATTGGTTTGGCTCGGGAATGATGGTTCCTCAATTTGAAGCTACAGCATTCGAGCTTGCCAACGGAGAAGTATCAAAACCGATTGAAACGATGTTTGGCTGGCACATCATCAAGAAACTCGACAGCCGTGGTGTGAAGCCATTTGATGAGTGCAAGACCGGCATCCTCGAGACCATTGCAGCCGATGAGCGTAACACAGAAGCTCGCAATGCAAAAATATCGCAATTGAAGAGTGATTACAAGCTCAAGGAGAACAGCAAATTCCTTGCAATGGTGGAAAACGACTCAAAGGATACTTTCGACTCAACTACAGTGGAGAAAATCAAGAGCTATAATTGTGTTGCATTCAGTTTCGCAAAGAAGAAAGTTATGGCAAGTGAAATAGCTGAAAGACTGAATCCTAAGATGAAGAAAGCCAATGAGTCGGCTGTTGATTACGTGAAGGGTGTGATGGAAAATATAGAGAAGGAAATGCTTATCGAGCACGAGAAAGACATGCTACCCTCGAAACACGTCGATTATGCCAACTTGCTCAATGAGTATTACAATGGCATGCTGCTCTTCGAAATTAGCAACCGTAACGTGTGGGATAAGGCAAATACCGACAAGGAAGGCTTGGAGAAGTACTTCCAGGCAAACAAGTCGAAATACACCTGGTCGAAACCCAAATTCAAAGGCACTGTCATCTACACCACAAGCGACTCAATCGAGAATCTTGTAAAGGAAGCAATAGCCAAAATGGGCGGTGACACAATATTTACAGCACTCCGCAAGCAATTCAAGCGTGATGTGCGCATCGAGCAGCTTTTGGTTGAAAAAGGTGAGAATGCCGTAGTGGATAACCTCGTATTCAATGGTCCGGCAGCCAAGCACAAAGACAAACGCTACACCAACTACTTCAAATATGAGGGCCGCATTATCAACCAGCCCGAATCGGCTGCTGACGTGAGAGGCCCGGTCACAAGCGACTATCAGAATGCGCTTGAAGAGGAGTGGATAAGACAACTGAAGGAAAAATATCCGATTGAAGTGAATACGAAAGTATTAAAACAGGTGAAATAGACATCACACAATATAAAATTGAACACAAAAGCAGCAATGCCTATGAATACAGGCATTGCTGCTTTTGCGCTAATGACCGATTTGGGTTAAAAAAATAATAACAACGTAGGAAAGCAAGATATTCTTCGATAAAAAGGGACGTTTCTGTGTGAGCGGTGTGAAGAAGTGGCGTGGGTAGTGGGCGACGAGCCAATCTACAAATCGGATATAGAAGAACAATACATGCAGTTGCAATATGAGCGCCAGTCGATCGACGGCAATCCATATTGCGTTATACCTGAGCGCATGGCAATAGAAAAGCTGTTTCTGCATCAGGCAAAGATAGATACCGTAAAGGTGCAAGATGCCATGGTAATACAGCAGGCAGAAAGCCGAATAAACTATTTTATCGCCAATCTGGGTTCGCGCGAGAAGGTAGAGGAATATTTCCGTAAGCCGCTTCCCGACCTGAAAGAGCAAATGATTGAGGTAATCAGGAATCAGTACACAGTGCAAGAAGTACAGCGTAGCCTGACCAAAGACGTCAAAGCTACACCATCGGATGTGCGCAAGTATTTTTCTGCGTTGCCACCCGACAGCATACCATATATTCCACAGCAAGTGGAAGTGAAGCTGCTATCACTCAATCCGGTCATTCCACAGCAGGAAATTGATGATGTGAAAGCACGCCTGCGTGACTTTACAAACAAGATTAACTCGGGTGAGAATGAGTTTTCGACGCTCGCAATTCTCTACTCAGAAGATGGCAGTTCCATGTATGGTGGAGAGTTAGGATTCAAAAGCCGATCTGAGTTGGTGCCGGAATTTGCAAGTGTGGCATTCAACCTTAACGACACAAAAAAGGTGTCGAAGATAGTGGAAACTGAATTTGGCTTCCATATTATTCAGCTGATTGATAAGCGCGGCGACCGCTTCAATTGCCGTCTTATTCTGCTCAAGCCAAAGGTTGCACAGAAAGACCTTGATGAAGCAAAAAGCCGCCTCGACTCAATACGCAAAGACATCGTTGAAAACAAATTCACATTTGAAGAGGCAACTCAATGGATTTCGCAAGACAAGGACACCAAGAACAACAAGGGAATAATGGTGAACCGCTATACAGGAGGCACTAAATTTGAAATGTCGCAGCTTCCACAAGAGATAGCAAAAGTTGTCGACAAGATGCAAGTGGGTGACATTTCAGAGCCATTCGTCATGATCGACCCTAACCGCAACAAGGAGATGGTGGTGATAGTGAAGCTCTCACGACGAATTGAAGGACACAAATCCACCAAGAGCGACGCCAACCAAAAACGCAAAGGGCAGTCTCAGAATCAGCTCAAAGACAA
>CAMFSS010000254.1 GCA_945983195.1 uncultured Prevotellaceae bacterium
CTTCGGCTACCAATGTTCGTAACAGGCATCACAATTTTTATGGTGTCGCCACTGTGGATTTTCATTTTATCAGCTATCGGTTTTCCATAACGGAATTTGGTATATGACAATCCGTAACCAAAGTGGAATTGTGGCTTCACCTTGAATTTATCCACATAGCGGTAGCCAACGAAAATGCCCTCATTATAGCTTACGTTCTTGCCATCGCCTGGATATTCGCCCATAGCAATAGCACCGCAGTCGTCAAGCTGACGATAGAACGTAACAGGGAGCTTTCCTGAAGGGTTCACTTCGCCAAACAATACCTGAGCCAAAGCCGTACCCGATTCGCTTCCGCCATACCAGGCATGCAGCATAGCCGGAATTTTTCCGGAAAATGGCATGTCGAATTGGTTGGCACCCATTGTGACAAGCACCAATGGAGCTTTAGCCTTCAGCAGCTCTACGAGCAGTTCATCTTGGCGGTAAGGAGCTTTTGTGCTCCCTCTGTCGTAGCTTTCGCAATCGTGACAAGGATGCTTGTTGTGTCCGCCGATAAACACAATCAAGTCGGCTTTGTCGGCAGCCTTTATAGCCTCAATCCGCAGGGAATCCTCCACCTGAGTATTTCGAGGCCAATCGGAAGTATAGCCTTTCCGGTATTCAATTTTCACGTCACTGCCGGCAATCTTGCGAATGGCATCAATAGGCATCACCTCATATCGGGCTTTGACACCTGAACTGCCGCCATATTTAGTGAGGCAAAAATCAGCATTCTCACCTACAACAAGAATGTTGTGATAGCGAGATTTATCAATAGGCAGAATATCGCCCTCATTCTTCAGCAGCACAATGCCCTCTTGCTGAATGGCGAGAGCATCGGCTGAATGTTGTGCAGAGTTGCGAGAGCCAAAGCCACGGTTGCGGTTCATGTTTGTGCGGAAGCACAGGCGAAGTATGCGGCGCACCTTGTCGTCGAGCTCGGCAGTACCCACAGCACCCGACTTAATCAACGCGAGATAGGGGTTTGCAAGATAGTAATTGTCGTAGGCATTGCTTTTGCTCGAAGTCAATCCATCAGTATGGGTGCCAAATTCCAGGTCAAGACCATTGAAAATTGCCTGATGCGTATCTTCAGTACCGCCCCAGTCGGACACCAGCACACCATCGAATTTCCAGTCGGTTTTCAGAACTTTGTTGAGATACTCATTGTGAGCACAGAATTGGTCACGATACTTGTTGTAAGCGCCCATCACAGTCCATGCACCACCGTCGACAATGGCACGTCTGAAGCCTTCGAGATAGATTTCGTGCAACGCACGCTCGCTGACCACTACATTCACTTTGTGGCGGTCGATTTCCTGATTGTTGAGAGCAAAGTGCTTCACACATGCAGCTACACCATTGATTTGAATCCCCTTTACAGCTTCGGCTGCCATAATTCCGGCTAAATAAGGATCTTCACCCATATACTCGAAGTTACGGCCGCAAAGCGGGTGGCGATAGATGTTGATGCCGGGAGAAAGTGCCACATCTTTGTTTCTCTGCCTAAATTCTTCACCAATCGACTTTCCATAGAGTGAGGCTATGTCGCGGTTCCAGCTTGCTGCCACCGACATCAAAGCAGGATATGCCGTGCATGAGTCGTTGGTCTGACCGGCAGCATCCCACTTATCCCACAGCAGTTCTTCGCGCACACCTTGCGGACCGTCGCTCATTGCAAGATCGGGTATTCCAAGCCTCGGCACACCCGGCGATGTGAATTTCGACTGCGCATGAATCATTGCAATCTTTTCCTCAAGAGTAAGCCGGGTGAGAGCATCTTCCGCCCTCATTTCAATGTCGATACTGTCGTTGAGGTACGGAAGGATTTCGGCATTTGCTCCAACTGCTGCGACGCAGAGGAGCAAACTTAATAGATAGAATCTCCTGTTCATAGCTGCTTTTTCAATTCATTAATAATCCAATCAACCGCATCACGATATTGCTCTGTGAAAGTATAGTGTCCTGATGTAGGAGCCAATATCAGTTCTTTGGGAGCTGATATGGTGTTATAGACGGAATATGTCGTTGTGGGAGGACAAACCTCATCATTGAAACCAAAGGCATAGAACCCTGTTACTTTTATGTTGCGGGCGAAGTTGGCAGTATCGTAATATTTAAGCGTGTTTATGACATCCGTTGTCTGGTATTCCTTTTTATTGAGCATGTGAGGCCACCCTCCGGCTCGCCCATGGAGATAACCGACAAGGTCGCTCATTGCCGGGAAAAAAGCCACCAAAGCTTTGACATCGGTATGGAGCGATGCTGCCGCTATCGAAAGGTAGCCACCTTGACTTCCTCCGTATGTGCCTATCACTCCATTACATTCAGGAAGCTGTTTCACAAAATCAATAGCGCGAACAGCACCTTGAATCACACGGCGATAATAGTAACGGTCTTTGTTGTTCACATTATGAGTCTGATAGCTCTGCAATGCGCCCCAATCAAGATTGTTATACACCTCTTTCGCCATATTAACCGGGATACCATGTATGCCAATGCTCAGCACAATGACTCCACGCTCTGCCATTCCATTCTCAGGATTGATGGGATATACACCAGCCCCCGGGTACATCACTATTGCAGGATACCTGCCTTTCTCCTTTGGTATGGAAAGCATTCCGTAAATACGCTTATTGATATGTTCTGTTGCAAACGAAATCATGTAAGCATTCACTTTGTCGGTGCATTTCTCCGGCAAGAGAGTCATGCGTGGTGTCAAATCGCAATTTCTTGCCCATTTTATATTCTCATTCCAGAAGTCAAGGAAATCAGAAGGATATTCAGTGACCGGGGCTAATTTTTCGGGATTAAAACCAATGGTGGCACTCGACCGATAATCATATTTGCCCACTTTGAGCCAAGCCTTGCACCTGATGAACCCCGGAGCCTTCATAGTGCCAGCCTTGACCACGGCGCGACCATTCTTTAGTTTCACAGTGCCATTGTGGCATGCGGGCATCATGTCTTCTGAAATCTCGTAATTTATCTCAAAGTTGGAATCGGGCACATTGTTGTGTAACAAAGTGATTTCAAAAGAGGCGTTTTCTCCCACATTGAGAGTCCATCGGCCATCGGTCGGGGCAACAAACACCTCATAGAGTTCATATCGATGACTGGCATGCAGAGAAAATGCCATTGTTGCCATCATAATAATCGAGAAATATATTTTTTTCATAAGAGAACAAAAAATACGGTTAGTGACGAATTACTTTTCCTTGAAATTTAATATTGAATTTAGATGAGGAATGAATGTATAATTCACAAATCTGCGATTCAGGAACAGAGACAATCAGGCTACTGCCATTGCGATCCACTGTGCAGTTGTAGCAGCCGAATGTGCCATCAGGGCGTTCCACGATATATGCCTTGTCAAGCACTGCCTCGGCGATGAACTTAAATACCTCATGCACATCATTATCCGACGACACTATGGTCTGCCAATCCGAAATCATATCCACATATTGCTCACCGATGGTGAAGCTGCGGTTTGCGTACATATCGGGGTGCGGCGTGCCATAGCTTGGCATATCGGCAGTGAACGCGGTGTCGGGACTGCAAATCTGGCGCACTTGCAGTTGCGGATCAACAACGAAAGCCCAACGCAGCTTACCGCTCTCGTGGTCGATAAGCGAAGCAAATGATGCAGCCGCATCAAAGGTTTCTCTTATCCAGTGTTCGTCACCGGTGAGTAGATAGGCATAATAAGTGGCATAAGCCCTCCATGCGCTCCAGCCATGAGGAGAGGAAATCATGTTGGGAAGCATGTGCACGTCGTATTGCGCCTCCCAATATCGCATTGTGCCGCCACGGCGTCGCCCGTCGGGCACACGGAGCTGTGTAAGGCAATTGTGCCCTTTAAGAATGTCGAGCATTGCATCGGTGTAGTGCTTGCGAAGTGCCTTGTCGGTCTGTCGTAGTGCAAAAAGCCCTATTTGCAGTGCCGAGCAGCTTACCATACCGTCTTCGTAGGTAATTTCGCCCTCATTTTTGAATAGGCCTTCGCTCCCCAGTATTTCGGGAATAGCGTTTT
>CAMFSS010000255.1 GCA_945983195.1 uncultured Prevotellaceae bacterium
TATCTTTGCCAAATGTTTGTCAGAATGAAATAATAATAATCATAAATAATATACTTTACACACAGATGCAAAACGAACTTAACAACGAAGTGACGAAAGGCTTGCCCGAAAATGCCTTTCGCGAACTGAAA
Organism: uncultured Prevotellaceae bacterium; assembly: GCA_945983195.1. Classification (GTDB taxonomy): domain Bacteria; phylum Bacteroidota; class Bacteroidia; order Bacteroidales; family Muribaculaceae; genus CALZFJ01. Next base: position 132 of record CAMFSS010000255.1, read on the forward strand.
CCAGGCGAAAAGTATGTGCCTGTGCTGCATCCCGACAAGAATTATCCGGAAGTGACACCCTATTCGGTGTCGCTCGGACTTGTCATGGCGGTGATTTTCAGTGCGGCAGCAGCCTATTTGGGACTGAAAGTAGGTCAGGTGTTTGAAGCGGCAATCCCCATTGCAATCATTGCCGTGGGACTATCGAGCGCATCGCGCCGCAAGAATGCTCTTGGCGAGAATGTGATTATACAGTCTATTGGCTCATGTTCGGGCATAGTGGTGGCAGGAGCCATTTTCACTCTTCCGGCACTCTACATTCTCAAGGCGAAATATCCTGAGATTGCTGTGAATTTCCTTGAGGTGTTCCTAAGCTCTATGCTCGGCGGTGTGCTCGGAATACTATTCTTTATTCCATTCCGCAAGTATTTCTGCGCCGACCAGCACGGAAAATTCCCGTTCCCCGAGGCAACAGCCACCACTCAGGTGCTCATTTCGGGAGAGAAGGGTGGCAGTCAGGCATTGCCGCTTGTCATTGCCGGTGCAGTGGGCGGAATCTACGATTTCCTGCTCTCCACATTCAACTGGTGGAGCGAGAACCTGAGCACCAAAGTGATACCCTGGTGCAGCGACATTGCCACCAATGCCAAGATGGTGCTTAAGGTGAACACAAGCGCCGCCATTCTCGGACTCGGCTATATAGTGGGCTTGAAATACAGCTTCATCATTTTTGCCGGCTCGGCATTCGTGTGGTTTATCATTGTTCCTCTGCTTGGAATGAATCCTGAACTTGCCGCAGCAGAGCCTGAGGTGATATTCAGCGGTGCGGCACGCTACATAGGCATTGGCGGTATCGCCATGTCGGGTGTGATTGGCATCATCAAGTCATGGCCCATCATCAAGAATGCTGTAGGACTTGCCGGCAAGGAGCTGAAAGGCAACAGCGGCAACGCAAAGAACATTCTGCGCACGCAGAAGGATATGTCGATGAAGCTGCTTGCCTTCTCGTTGCTTGCAGCACTCATGGTGACATTTATTTTCTTCTACATAGGAGTGATTCACAACCTGATGCAGACAATTGTCGCATTCCTTGTGGTTGCGGTGATAGCATTCCTTTTCACCACTGTAGCTGCCAATGCCATAGCAATCGTTGGCTCTAACCCTGTGTCGGGAATGACACTGATGACCCTGATTATCTCGTCGGGAATATTTGTGTCGATAGGCTTGAAAGGCTCAGCCGGAATTATTGCCTCAATGGTGATTGGTGGTGTGGTTTGCACAGCCCTTTCGATGGCAGGCGGCATGGTCACCGACATGAAGGTCGGCTACTGGCTCGGAACAACTCCAGCCAAGCAGCAGACGTGGAAATTCCTTGGAACGCTTGTTTCGGCTGCTACCGTAGGCGGTGTGATGATTATTCTCGACAAGGTGTCCGGCTTTGTTGGCGACAACGCCCTCGTTGCTCCGCAGGCAAATGCCATGGCAGCAGTGATTGAGCCGCTGATGATGGGTGGCGACACACCGTGGCTGCTCTACATAGTGGGTGCAATCCTTGCCGTGCTGCTCAACTGGCTCGGTGTTCCTTGCCTTGCTTTCTCACTGGGTATGTTCATTCCGCTTCAGCTCAACACCCCTGTACTTATTGGTGGTATCATTAGCTGGTTCGTATCGAGCCGCTCCAAGAACGAGGAGGTCAACGAGGCTCGCAAGGAGCATGGCACACTCATTGCATCGGGATTCATTGCCGGTGGTGCGCTGCTCGGAGTGGTAAGTGCAGGAATGCGCTTTGCCGGATTTGAGTATGAATGTCCGTGGGCAAGTGATGATGCGCTGATGCAGACAATAGGCTTGGTGGTGTATGCAGCACTCATAGCGTGGTTTGCATGGACTTGCATTCGCGCCAAGAAGAACGCATGATGAAACGAATTGCAATAATAGCGGTGTCGGCAATAGCCATTGCGCTTATTTGTAGCGCACAGGGGGCTGTTGCCGACACTGTGCAAAATAGGGGCAACATTGTGGAGAGGCTCGACAACTTCAATCGCCGTGTGGTGGAAATGCTTGCCGAGGGGAATGAGGCATCTACAAAAGGGTCATCGCGCTTCAAGGTGATATTTTTGCCGCCGCCGTTGGGTAATCTGCCCGACTACGGCTTTGCACTTGGAGTAGGGGCGTGCGGACTGTGGAAGACTCAGAACGACCCGTTGCTCTACACGAGCCGCCTGCCGGTTTCGGTGAAATTCGGCTTGACCGATCCATTTTCATTCGAGGCAGGCTTTCAGCCAACACTCTATTTTAATAGGAATGCGCTGAAGGTATCAGCCAAATTATTCTATCGCCACCGCAATGAGCACTATTTCGGAATCGGATATGCCGACGGCAGGGCAATGGAACGTGACCGGGCTGTTACCGGCTACCAGTCGCGTCGGCTGGGCATCACGCCTGAGGTAGAGTGGCGCTTGGGGCACAGCAATGTCTATTTTGGAGCTGTTGCCGATTTCGGCTATGAAAAGTTGTGTGATGCCGGAAGTTATGTGGCGCAGACAGCGGAGTACATGAAATTGGGTGGTACGGCAAAAGAAAGCTCATTAACTGATGTTGGTGCCGGAATCGACATTTCAATTGACACGCGCAACGACATGATTGTGCCACGGCAGGGATTCACTCTCGATGCACGTGCGCTATTCTATGCCAAGGCTATTGGCAGTGACTTCAACTATACGCGAATTACGCTCGACTATCGCCACTATGCCACGCTTGGCGGTCGCAACAGCATCCTTTCGTGGGGAGCTGTAAGCAGCAATGTGCTGGGCGGTGATGTGCCATTTGCACGCTATGCCAATGTGGGCGACTGCTATGTGATGCGTGGTTACTATGGCTACCAATTTCGCGACAAGTCGGTGCTTAAAGGGCACGTGGAGTATCGCTATATGCTCAATTTCGATACCCTCGCAGGGCGAATGCTGCTCAATCGTTTCGGAGTGGCAGCATGGAGTGGAATTGCATTCACGGGGCGCAATGTCGTGCGCTACGATGCTGCCCTGCCCGAACTAGGTGCCGGATTCCGCGTCAAGGTTACTCCCCGGTCGCACTTGCGCTTCGATTGGGGCTACGGCACTGCTACCCGCGATGTACTGTTCTACGTGGGCATAAATGAACTTTTCTGATTAAGTGTATTGTTAAAAAAAGTTTAGTGCTGGTACAGGAAACGCTTAATGGAGCGCTTTGGCGTCTTCTCAAACTCCTCATGAAGGACTTTCAAGTCGGCAATACGGCTGTAGCCAGGGAGATCCTTGTTCAGAGTCTCAATGTTTTCGCGCATTATCTTTGTGAGGTCGTCGAATGATAGGCCTTGTGTAGCTCCGATTTCAATATCGGGGTAGATGAGAGCCACAAGACGCTGGTTCTCCTCAACCACAAGCGATTCGCACACGTATGGGAGGTTGTTGATGCGCTGCTCTATTTCTTCGGGGTAGATGTTTTGGCCCGAAGGTCCGAGAATCATGTTTTTGCTGCGTCCTCGAATGAATAGGAAACCATCGCTGTCGAGGGTGCATAGGTCGCCGGTGTAGAGCCAGCCGTCCTTTATGGTAGCTGCTGTGGCTTCGGGGTTCTTGTAGTAGCCGAGCATCACGTTGTCGCCTTTCACGCGCAGTTCACCTGCCACATTGCAAGGGTCGGTAGAGTCGATTTCGGCGGTCATACGGTCGACGATGCGTCCGCACGACTGCTCCTTGTTCTCGTACCATGGCGAGTAGGCAATAAGCGGAGCACATTCGGTCATTCCGTAACCCACTGTGTAGGGGAACTCGATGCGTCGTAGGAAACGCTCAACATCTTTGTTTAGAGCCGCGCCTCCAATGATTATCTGCACAAGGTTTCCTCCGAATGTCGATGTGAGACGTTCGTTGAATTTTCCGAGCAGGCGGCGGTCGATGAAAG
>CAMFSS010000256.1 GCA_945983195.1 uncultured Prevotellaceae bacterium
CGGTCCGCTACGCGGCAGTTAGCAGCGTAGTTGATCCAGCTACCACCGCGCAACACGCGGTCAGACCCACTCGTGGGTCCTGTTGGGTCAGTCTGCGCCCCACTGCTGTAGCTGCCATACCAGTCATAGCACCACTCCCCCACATTGCCGCTCATATCATACAGCCCAAGTGCATTAGATGCCTTGCCTGCAACTTTTTGTGTGCTCGATGAACTGTTACTTGTGTACCAGGCCACATCTCCGATTGTGTTGCTGCCGCTATATAGCGTCTGTGTGGTTGCCTTGTTGCCTCCACGGGCAGCATACTCCCACTCTGCCTCAGTAGGCAGGCGGAATGTTAGCCCGGTTAATTGGTTCAGTTTCGTTATAAACTCTTGGCAATCGTTCCACGATATATAGTATGCGGGATAATTATCGCCAAGACCTATTTCGTCATACCACTGATATGAGCTTCCCGATACCGGCTTCTGTCCCATCACCGCATACCACAATGCCTGTGTCACCTCTGTCTCTCCCATATAGTAATCCTTCGTCAATGTCACCTGGTGTGCCGGAGATTCATCACTATCAGCCCCAGTCTGCTCCGATGTAGCTCCCATCGTGAATGTCCCAGCCTCCACCAGCTTCATCCTGAATGTCACGCCATTGACTGTGATAGTTTTAGTGTTCTTTGCTTCTTTTTCCCAACCAACAAAATTATCTTCTGTCGGCAATAAAAACCACCCCGATTTGCCGGTAGAAAGAGTCGAGCTGTTAATTATTCGAGAGTATTCACATTTTTCGCAATCCACAATAAGAGTATTACTCGCTACGCTTATAAATCCGTAAATATACGGCGAATAGCCATCTTCGGCAATATTCATTGCAACTACAGCTGATGACTGTTGCAACAACTGTGAGGAAAATCCGGAATAGCTTTCACACCCCGATACCGAAAATTCCGTTCCCGGAGTGCCTTTGAAGCGGAAGCGCGCTGTTTGTGGCACGAGCATTGCAGTGAGTGATATTGCGTCGTCTTTGCACACATAGTATGCACTCTTGTCGGCATACACTGCCGTGAGTGCATTGAATGTTACTTCTGTGCCGTTCTGTGCCGTTTCTCCATCGAAGAAATATGCCTCACACTTTGTGGCAGTGCCTTCGGTGAGTGTTCCGCTATATGTGACGCTCCAAGAGTCAATTGTCTTGTTATAAGTGGCAACGCCGGAAACCGCCCCACTGCCGGTGCTGAAATTCAAGTACAGACGGTCGCCGTCGCTCCAACCTTCGGCATCGGCACGGCTCTCGTCGAATCCACGCACACCGCCGCTCAGTGTCATTGTTGCGGTGTGGGTCACTTCATCTTCTATGCTCTTTATCGCATCGCTGTCGCTGCACGAGGTTGCCACAGTAAGCATTAACAACGCCACGATGCCTGAAAAATATCTTATTGTTTTCATTGTTTTTTCCGTTAATAGTTCTTATTAGTTCCAGTCTTCTTCATCTTCAAATCCGCCAAGTCCCACACTTGTGATTGCCTGAGTGACTTTAATAGTGCGTGAGAGCGTATCTTCACCGCTTGGCACTCCTGTGAACTTGATTTTCACTTCTCCGCCGCGTGCTGCCTCTGATGTGAGTTCCGGCACTGAAACAGTGAACGTGTTTGCTCTAGGCTGGCGGTTTACCGTAATCCACTCACGGTTTGCAGTCGCCTCAAATTCACCGTCAGCCGTGACAGTCACCACCTGCGACTCTCCGCCTTTGCTGCTGAATGCAATTTTCTCTGCATCAACGCTCAGTGTGCGCCCGGGCTGGCTGAATGAGAACCGTGTCGCTCCCTTGCCGTCGGGAATGAATTTTAGATTTCCCACACGCTTCAATATTGATTGGTTGAATGCAACGCCGACCTTTATCTCTCCATCGCCGGAGCCTTGCATCAGCGAAGGTGTGAGCCAGACTACTTCGCTCTCTAATGTCCAGTTCACTCCCGATGCCACACTTACACTGACCGTGCAGGGATTTGCCGAGGTGATAACATCGCTGCAATCCACTGTGAATGTCTTTCCTGCCTGATTGATTGTAATTACCTGAGGATCTGCCTGGACTCCGGGCTGGATTATTGTCACTGTACCGGTGCGCTGTGAATCGGTCGTATTCTCAGCAATTTCAATCATGAGCACACCGTCTCCGGTGTATTGGGTGGGCGACACCTTAATCCATTCGCTTGAATCGGTGGAAACCATCCACAGCCCGGTAGCCGTTACATCTATAGCAAATGACTGCTCATAGCTTGTGATGTCGAGCGTATTGGGCACTTCAGGCAGATGCGCACCATTCTGGCTGACGCTTACCGACACCATGCTGTTTGTCCCTCCGCTGATGGCAAACTCCACTCTGCCGTTTCGCGGATTGCTGTTTATGTTCTCCTCGGCTGAAAGCTCCACGCTGGTAGTGCCTATTGCCCCTGAACTTGGTGACACCGACAGCCACGACGGCTTTTCTGTCATCTGCCATGCAACATTCGATGTCACGGTCACGACTCTCGTTTCTGCTCCGGCATCGAATTTTACAGATGTTTCACTCACGCTCATTTCCACGCCGCTCTGTTTCACAGGGATTTCGAGTTTGGTGTTGGTGCCGATTTTGATATAGACGAATCCGCTGCGTTCGTTGGTCTGATAGTTCGACAGTGCCGTAATCTTCACCGACTTCTCCGAATTGCCACCGCTTGTGGGCGTTACCGTGAGCCACGAGGCATCGCTGGTGGTAGCAGTCCACGACACTTCGGCATCGAAGGTATAGGTTTTCTCCTCTCCGTTCACTTCGAAGTTGAGCTGCTCGGTGCTACCCGTAACTCCTGCCTCGCCCTGTACCACCTGAATGGTGGCAATGGTAGCATCGGTTGATGCACGCTTCAGGTGAATCGTTGTGGTGCGCGATGCGCCGGTGTTCTCTCTGATTGCAACATTCAGAGTACTTCCGCTACGTTCAAGTGTGAGCCATGTGTCGCTGCAAGTGGCAGTCCACTCCACATTTGAGGTTACAGTCACTGTACTTGTAGATGCCTGTGCCTTTGCTGAAATGCTGGTGGTGGAAGGTGTCAGTTCTACATCGGCTTGCTGCTGGCTAACTGCTATCTGCTTCTCCAGGTTGAAGTCGCTTGCCGTGAAATTGAGCACTCCCACGCGACCTTCGTCTGCCGACGTGTTTTCCTTCGCCGAGAGAGCCACATCGGCACTCTCGCTGCCCTGCTTCGGGCTGACAGTAAGCCACGACGGCTCGCCCGAAAGGTTCCACTGTGTGTTCTGAGCTTTTACAGGAAGTGTGGCTGTGAGGTTCTCCTTTGCACCGAAAGTCACCGAATTTACCCCTACGGCAATCGACTTCGGCGTGAAGCTCAGCGTCTTGTCCTCCGTAAGCTCCTTGTCGGAGCAGCCTGCAAGTGCCATTGCCGCCCATATTATGTATATTGCTTTCTTTGTATTCATGATTATGGTTCTATGGATTGGTTAGAAATTCAGATAGGCTCCGATGCGGAGATTTCCGCCTGTAGCCCAGCCCTTCACTTTGCTCGACATCTCCTCAAGCTGCTTGAATGTGTCCTTCTTGCTCACTGCAAAGATGCCCTCGCCGGTAGCACTGATGCCGAAATGTGATGATATGGCATACTCGAAGCGCAATCCCGCAGTTGCACAGAGGGCGTATGTGGCAATCTCGTTGTCCTTCACCGACACTGCCGTTGCTCCCACCTGCGGAGTGAGGCGCATGCGTGTGCCTATGATTATGCCGTAGCCAACGCGGCCGCCGAAGCACATCGGCTTCAGTTCTTCGAGGCTCGGGTCTTTGCCGTCGGCAAAATTCACGTAGATTTTCTCCGATGCCATGCCTATTGTGGCATTTGCCTCCACATTGAAGTTGCCGGCGTAGAAGCCGATAGCACCGCCTACGCCCATCAATGTACCAACCTGTCCGCCCACTTGAAGATAGAAGGCGTTAGGCTGCTGGTACTGGAGGTCAAGTTTTATATTAACCGTGGGGGTCGA
>CAMFSS010000257.1 GCA_945983195.1 uncultured Prevotellaceae bacterium
CCGCAAAGCCGTGCTCGATGTGGAGATTGAAGGGTCGGGAAATGAAATCGACGAGATTGAAATCGACGGACACCGCACCGACGACAACTTCTTCCCTGCCTCGATGGAGGGCGAGCACACCGTCCACATCACTATGAAACAGGGGCGCACCTACTCGCAGAAAGCCACAGTGACCACCATTGAGGATATGCCCGACACTCCAATCACAATGTGCGTCGACGGCACCGACACGGTGCTCAATGCAGTGCCGGGGCTGAAATACCAAAAAGTGGAAAACGGCGGCAGCAGCTTCTCGACAGTGGGAATAGTGGCACAAGGAGCTAAATACGCGAGCTTCATGAGCTGTCCTGTCGATGTGTTTGGCGATGATGCCGTGAAAATCTACCAGTGTGAGGAACATGCCACACCCGGAACAGCACTCATCGAGGGCAACCGCTCGAAGCACTTCGTGGAAATAACCACCACCGCCAACACCGACATATCCATTCCTGTGGTGGTGCCTGCTGCCGGAACCTACTACGTCGACGTGCGCTATGCCAACGGTAGCGGTCCCATCAACACCAACAACCGCTGCGCCGTGCGTATGCTGTGTGTCAATACCGATCTGCAAGGGGCACTCGTCATGCCGCAGCGCGGCGAAGGCGAGTGGCTCAACACCGGCTTCAGCAACCGCCTTGCCGTGGAGCTTCTCGGGGGCAAGAATGTGCTGCAAATCATGTATGTTGAGCCATACTGCATCAACATGAACGGTGAGGTCAACACTGCCCTCATCGACTATGTGCGCATAATCAAGAAATAACCCTGCTGTCGTAGCTCTCAAAGGGCTACGACAGCAATAAACACAAATACTTTATGATTCATAAAAACATGAAAACTTTGATTTCGGCTGCCGCTCTTGCGGTGTGCCTATCGGCTTCGGCAGCCAAGAATGCCCCAAAACTCGATTTTGAGCCCCCTTTCTGGTGGGGTGGAATGAATGAAACATCGCTCCAGATCATGGTGCACGGCGACGGTGTGCGCGATGCAGCAACTACCGTCGACTCCGACGTGTCGGGTGCTGTCATCGACAGCATTGTGCGCCTCGAAAGCCCCAACTACCAGCTTGTCTATCTCAACACTGCCAAGGTGAAACCGGGCACCACCGTGAATTTCAGCTTCAAATTCTCGGGCAAGAAGAAACCCGTAAAGGCTGCCTACGAGCTTCGCACACGCGACGGCCGTCAGCACCCCACTTTCGACGCTTCCGACGTGCTCTACCTCATTATGCCCGACCGCTTTGCCGACGGCGACCCTACAAACAACGTGATACCTTCGATGCGCTTCCCCGAGCCTATCGACCGCACCAAGCCCAATGGCAGGCACGGCGGTGACCTCAAGGGAATCGAGAATCACCTCGGCTACATCGACTCACTCGGGGTGACCGCAATATGGCTCAATCCTGTGCTCGAAAACGATATGCCCGGCGGCTGCTACCACGGATACGCCACCACCGACTACTACCGCGTTGACCCGCGATTCGGCACAAATGAAGACTATGTGAGCCTCATTGCCAAGACGCACGAGCGCGGCATGAAGGTGGTGATGGATATGATCTTCAACCACTGCGGAAGCGAGCACCCATGGCTTCACGACCTGCCCGAACGCAACTGGCTCAACCACCCCGACGGCGACGTGATGACCAATTTCCGCCTTTCGACAATCAACGACCCCTACGTCAGCCAATACGACCTCGACAAGTCGGTGAACGGCTGGTTTGTGAAGTCGATGCCCGACCTCAACCAGCGCAACCCACACGTGCTGAAATACTTGGTGCAGAACTCGATTTGGTGGATTGAATACAGCCGCATCGACGGAATACGCATGGACACTTATCCCTACGCCGACATGCACGCCATGGCCGACTGGATTCGTGCCATTCACAAGGAGTATCCCGGCTACAACATAGTGGGCGAATGTTGGTATGGCGAAGCTGCCGGAACCGCTTTCTGGCAGAACGGAAGCCGCCTCAACCTGAAAGGACGCACCGAGTTGCCCACCGTGATGGACTTCCCGCTGATGCTCCTTGCCCCGAAGGCGTTCACTGCCACCACTCTGCCTTGGGCTGGCGGACTGAACGACATCTACAACCGTCTGTCGCTCGACTATCTCTATGAAGACCCGCAGCGAGTGCTCACATTCCTTGACAACCACGACACCGACCGCTTCCTCCCCACCCTGCCCGAAAATCTGCTCTCATGGAAGCAGGCAGTGACATTCCTGCTCACCTCGCGCGGAATTCCGCAAATCTACTATGGCACCGAGCTGCTCATGCACGGCGACCGCAAAGTAGCCGATGGGTGTGTGCGTCAGGACGTGCCGGGCGGATTCCCGGGCGACAGCCAGAATGAGTTCACGGCTGCCGGACGCACCGACTTGCAGAATGAGGCATTCAATTATCTGAGCCGCCTTGCACACTGGCGCCGCGGCAACGATGCCATTTCCCGAGGCTCGCTAAAGCACTTCATGCCCGAAAGTCGGCATCGCGCCGCGTGATAGTGATGCTGCACGGGAACGACAAGGATGTGGATATCGACATGAGCATCTATGCCGAGATTCTCCGTCAGGGCGACACATTCACCAACGTGATGACCGGCGAGAAGGTGACAATCACCCCCACCATGCACTTCGCACCGCGCGCCACCCTCGTCCTCGAATAACCCACCGATAGGGAATGTCAGAATGTGACACGCAGCGCAAGTCCCTTGTCGTGCGTTTCGATTTATTACTTAGGAAACTGCATGGATTTTCGAAATATTGTGCACTACCGGCAATTGTTACAAAATAAAAGCCTAAAGCCAAAAAAAGTGCTCCCGACTTTCGTCGAGAGCACCTTTTTGTTATGTATGGCTAAGTGCGGTTATTTCACTTCCACACCCATTGTGTTGTATTTCTTGTCGCCAACGAGGATGTAGAGCTGTCCGTTCTCCACCACCTTGCGGGTCTTTACAGCCTTGTCTTCAACCTTTATACCGCTTACTGAAGCAGGTACGGCAACAGCCTTGATGTTGTCGAGGATAACGCGGTTAACCTTCTTGTTGGTGCCGTGGGGCGCATCGGTAGCGATAGGCATCTCCTCAGTAGTGTAGTCGGTGGTCTTCACATTTGGAATTGTCGACATAAATGCGATCTGAGTATCTTTTGTAGCGCCACGGATGATAAGCTGCTGCTTTGTTCCCTCGAATCCCCAAGCCTCAAGAGTATCCATAGTGATAAAGCAGTCGGTAGGGATTTCAAAAATAGCAGCCTCTACATTGAGCGAATTCTTGTCTTTGTCAATGTAAGCTATAGTTTTGGTCTTTGTTGCACCTTCAATTGTGCCGGGGCCAAGAACTGCAACGCCATACCACTGGTAGTCGTGAACAAGACCTGACTTGTACGAGCCATCATCATTCAGCTTCTGATTAGAGGTGTAGCCCATAGCCTGCCAGGTGAGAGTAACATCAGCAGACTCCATAACAGAAAGAGCTTCAAACTTAGGTGAAACAAGGTCACCGCCATAGCTGGTTTTAGAGATACGCACGAATCCTCGGCAAGCATACAGATAGGTAGTATTAGAGCTCCAGCCATTGAGGTCTTCTACATGGCCATTTTTTTGAATGTCATTATAGTTTGGCTGATACTCTACTCCATTAGCATCAGCTCCTGTCCAAGGATTTTTCGAATATCTGTTAAGACCGGTTTCCTCATTGACAGCATTTTCGAGCTTGTCGAAATTCTCGTCAAGAACAACGATTGGATCAGCCTGTGCGCTGAGGAATGAACCTGCAACAACTGTTGCAGCCAACAAGATTTTAGCGTAATTTTTTTTCATAATGGTAGTTTTTAATAATGGTTATTAATTGAAACTTAGTAATTTTCGTTTCGCAAAGATAATGATTATTCTCTGAAATAGTATAACAAATCCATATATTTTTCAAAAAAAATTATTACTGTCCGCTAAACTTTAGGTGATATTTGAAAAAAGGGCTGATTCCA
>CAMFSS010000258.1 GCA_945983195.1 uncultured Prevotellaceae bacterium
TTCGATTCAGGGATAGCTCTGAGTGGACGCTGAATGAGTGCATCAACGCCCGAATTACCCTGCACCTGGAAGTGATGGTGCAGCGGAGTCATCTTGAAGATTCGCCGTCCGGTGCCGGTGCGACGCTTGGTGTACTTGAAATAGCCCACCTGCATCATCACCGAGAGGTTCTCCACAAGGAAAATGGCGCAAAGAATGGGAATGAGCAGCTCCTTGCGTATGAGAATGGCAAACACCGCTATGATGCCGCCTATCGTAAGGCTGCCGGTATCGCCCATAAACACTTGCGCGGGATAGCTGTTGTACCACAGGAAGCCTATGAGTGCTCCGATGAACGCTGCGGCAAACACCACAAGCTCCTCACTGCCCGGTATATACATGATGTTGAGATAGCTCGAATACACCACATGGCTGCCGAGATAGCACATTATCGCCAGTGCCACGCCTATGATTGCCGATGTGCCGGTTGCGAGACCGTCGAGACCGTCGGTGAGGTTGGCTCCGTTGCTTACTGCCGCCACCACAAAGATGGTGACGAGGATAAACACACTCCAACCGCCGGCAGCGGCATTCTCGCCCATCCAGCGCGTGAGCGAAGTGTAGTCGAAGTTATTGTTCTTCACAAATGGGATAGTCGTCTGTGGAGCCTTCACCGGCTCGCTCTTGTGAACCACCGTCACCTGATGGCTGGTGCGGTTTTCCACCTCCACATTTTCGTGCATCACAATAGCAGGGCTGAGATACATGGTCAAGCCCACAATCAGTCCAAGCCCCACCTGACCCACAATCTTGAATTTGCCTTTCAGTCCGTCCTTGTCGTGGTGAGCCACCTTTATGTAGTCGTCGGCAAAACCGAGAGTGCCGAGCCACAGCGTCGACACAATCATGAGAATCATGTAGATGTTGTGCAGAACGCCCACCAGAAGGCACGGAATGATTATGGCAATGATAATAATCACTCCACCCATAGTGGGAGTACCCTTCTTGCTCATCTGCCCTTCAAGCCCGAGATTGCGCACAATTTCGCCCACCTGCATAAGCTGAAGGCGGTCGATAATCTTGCGGCCTATCACAGTGGCTATGAACAGCGACAGCAGCAATGCCACGCCCGAGCGGAAAGTGATGTAGCTCATCAGTCGCGCTCCGGGAATGTCGAAATCCTCCAAGTAGTTGAAAAGATAATAAAGCATATATCTAAGCTATTTTTATTATTCCAGTAATTCTTTGCAGCACCGAGGCACAGCCAAGCCACTAATCTGTGTCCCGACTTGCCCGATGAAGCTTCCTCAGCTCTCTTCGGCGAAAATCTCTTTCACCACCTCGCTGTCGTCGAAGTGATGCTTCACACCGCATACTTCCTGATAATCCTCATGCCCCTTTCCGGCAATCAGCACCACCTCGCCAGGCTCGGCAAACTGAGCCGCAGCGCGTATCGCCTCTTTGCGGTCGGTGATTTTCAGCGTGCGTCGGCGAGCCTCATCATCGAGCCCTTCAGCCATATCGCGGAGAATCTCCTCGGGATTCTCAAATCGCGGATTGTCGCTGGTGAGAATGAGGCGGTCGGAACGCAGAGCCGACTCCTTTGCCATAATGGGGCGTTTTCCCTTGTCGCGGTTGCCTCCGGCACCCACCACAGTGATGATTTTGCCCCTGGTGCCTATCACTTCGCGAATAGAGCCAAGCACATTGATGAGCGCATCGGGCGTGTGTGCATAGTCGACGATGGCAGTATAGCCACGCGGCGAAAGGAAGGTCTGGAACCGTCCGGCAACAGGCACAAGCAGGCTCATCTTCACCAGGACATCTTCGGGCGGGAAGCCAAGCAGCAGCGATGCACCATATACCGATGTCAGGTTGTAGGCATTGAACTTGCCGGTGAAGAGCACCTCAACCTCGCGGTCGTTAAGCGAAAGCAATGTGCCATTGAGGCGGCTCTCGATGATTTTGCAGCGGAAATCAGCCATAGTGCGCAGCGAGTAGGTATACTTGCCGGCAGCAGTATTCTGGAGCATGACCATTCCGCACTTGTCGTCGGCATTGACCAGTGCAAAGGCATCGGCAGGAAGCGCATCGAAGAACATCTTCTTGGCGCGTATGTAGTTGTCCACAGTCTTGTGGAAGTCAAGATGGTCGCGTGTGAGATTGGAGAAAATGGCACCGCGGAACTTGAGCCCGTCGATGCGGTGCTGCACACAGGCATGTGAGCTGACCTCCATAAAGGCATATTCACAACCGGCCTCCACCATTTCATGAAGCAGGCGGTTGAGGGTAAGATGGTCGGGGGTAGTCTGCACGGCAGGGACTACGCGCTTGTCCACTATGTTGCGCACAGTGGAAAGCAGTCCGGCCTTGTGTCCAAGCAGTTGTGCCATTTCATAGAGGAGAGTAGCGGTAGTGGTCTTTCCGTTTGTTCCTGTCACACCTACGAGAGCCAAATGCTCCGATGGGCGGCCATACCACTCCGAGGCAAGATGCGCAAGAGCAATGGTGCTGTCGGCTACTACTATGTAGCACACATCACCGCTCACTTCGGCAGGCAATTCCTCGCACACTACAGCCGCTGCACCGGCAATGACAACTTGCGGTATAAACTTGTGTGCATCGACTGCCACACCGCGCACAGCCACAAAGAGAGCACCTGCCGAAACGGCACGCGAGTCGCACACCACATCAGCAATCATGCGGTCGGCATTGCCAACCACCGACTTCACCTCGATGCAGGATATAAGATTTTGTAGATTCTTTTCCATAACAGGCTGAAAAATATACTATGTTTCTTTCAATTGTAAAAATTCTCAATTTGCCGTGCCGTAGCACAGCTTTCGCAGCCACCTTGACCGCCTTCTCAGTTTCAGAGTGCAAAATTACTCAACGCTTCCCAAAATTGGTGCATAATTACGAAATAAATAGCGACAATATGCACAAAATCAGGCAAAAAGACGTTTTTCACTCCCTGAGAGTCAGCTCAACCAACTGCCCCTTCTCGATTTTTCCACCGGGAGGAACACTCTGACGCGCCACATAGCCAATGCCTTTGAGGCGTACACGCAAGCCGGCACTTTCAAGCCGCTGAATTGCCTCGCGGGCACCAAGCCCCAACACATCGGGCACCTCACCCTGAGCCGTGGCCCGAGGCGAGCGGAAACAGTTCATTCCCGGAATCCCCGCCTTTGCAGCGAGCTTCGAGCGGTTGTTGCCCCCCGACGCAGTGGCGAAGAATGTGGGGCGGGTGGTCGACTTCTGCTCCATATTGCGGAAATCCGAGCTATTGTCGAGCAGACCGAGCGAATAGAGTTTCAGGGCAACGTTCTTGAGCACTGTGCCGCTGCTGCGTGCCGCGCCGCAATTAGCACCCTCCATCACCACTATGCACGAATACTTGGGATTGTCGTAGGGGAAGAAACCGCAGAATGAAAGTCGCTTCTTCGACGAATAGCCACGCCCCGGCTCGGTGACATAGCAAGTTCCGGTCTTTCCGGCTATCGCCACACGGTCGTTCTTCAGACTCTTTCCCGTACCATACTCCACCACATTGCGGAGCATCTCGGCAAGTTTGTGCGCATTGCCCGGTGTGCACACCTGGTCGCGAATGTAGGATTTACCGACAATCGAGTCGGGCTCGCCCTCGCGCATGAATCGCTGCACCAGGCGCGGACGCACATAGCGACCGCCATTGGCGATGGCATTGTACATGGTGAGTGTACAGATGGGAGGAATTAGCGTAGAGTAGCCGTATGCCATTCTCGACAGCTTGATTTTATCCCAGTTCTTGTCGCCTACGCTGTCGACTACAGGAATCGTTTCACCCGAAATGCCTATGTTGAGCGGGTCGAAGAATCCCATTTCGCGCAGACGGTGATGAAACATTCCCGGCTGGTCCTCATATTTGCGGAGAATGATTTTTGCCATGCCAATGTTGGAGGAGTAGGCAATCACGTCGCGAATGCGCATCGACCCCATGCCGTTTCGGTGGGAGATTGCTCTCGCACCAGGGGAGGGCTA
>CAMFSS010000259.1 GCA_945983195.1 uncultured Prevotellaceae bacterium
TGGGTCGGGCGCTCTGGAGCGATTTCCCCTACATTCAGCCGCCCTACGCTCCTCACCTCAATCCCGTGGAGCTTCGACTGATGACGGCTGGCTCATTCTCCCCTGACGACCTCACCGCTGCCGTAGCCGCCATTCACCGCGAAGTCTATGGCGTGGTCTGCTGACGCGCGCGCTTCGGCTCTGTCACGGCTTCGCCCCAAACATTTCGTGCATCGCTTCGAGCCGGCGCAGTGTGCCTTCGCCGTAGCGTGCCATTTGGGTATGTACCTGCTCGTAGGTGCGTGCCGGGGCTATGTGCGACTTCGAGAAGAAGTTGTCGGCGTAGCACACCAGTTTCTCCTCCACCGTTATCGGCACCATGTCCACGGCTGGCAGTGGCAGTTTCTGCTCTCTTATCTCATCGGCTGTCAGTCCGGCTCCTATGTGCCGTTCACACACCAGTGCGTGCCGAGGTAGCCCCTCATTCGTCAGCAGCTCTTTCCCTATCAGTCCGTGCATCAGATAAGGCTCTGTGCCGAAGCAGTATATGCCCGGTGCATTGGTGCGGTAGATGCCCACATCGTGCAGCATCGCCGCCTCCCACACAAAGTCCCTATCGACGGCAACAGCCGACTCGTCGGCGAGCTGCATTGCAAGCTCTGCCACTTGTCGGCTGTGTGTTGTCAGCAGGTTGTAGGCATTGCTGCCTTTTGTGTAGTATTTCTCTATTATCCTGTCAAAGTCTACCATCACCCGTCAATTTCTGCTTTAGTCGAGCACCGTCACCCAGTTGTGAGTGTCCGGCTCATCGCCGAGCTGTATGGCGCGCAGATGGTTGTAGAGCTGTGTCGTCACTGGGCCGGGCTGTCCGTCCTTGGCTATCACATATTTCTTGCCGGTGTCTATGTCGTGAACTTCGCTTATCGGGGCTGCCACGGCGGCTGTGCCGCACTCGGCGGCTTCCTCCACTCCTTCAAGCTCTTCGAGAAGCATGGGGCGGCATTCCACTTCCAGACCCATGTCCTTTGCTATCTGCTGGAGGCTCATGTTGGTGATTGAGGGTAGTATCGACCCCGACTTCGGTGTGATGTATTTCCCGTCTTTCACTGCGAAGAAGTTTGCCGGACCGCATTCGTCGATGTATTTCTTCTCTTTCGGGTCGAGATAGAGCACTGCCGAGTAGCCGCTCTTCTTGGCGAGTTCACCGGCTTGGAGGCTCGCTGCATAGTTGCCGCCTACTTTCCAGCGGCCGGTGCCACACGGTGCTGCTCGGTCAAATTCGCGGTAGATTGCCACCTTCGTGGGCTTGAAGCCCTCTTTGAAGTATGGGCCCACCGGCGTTACGAATATCAGAAACAGGTATTCCACGGCTGGCTTCACTCCCACCTGCGCGCTCATTCCTATTTCGAGCGGGCGTATGTAGAGCGACGATCCGCTGCCGTAGGGCGGTATGAATCGCTCGTTGAGCTTCACCACCTTCTCCACCATTTCGCGGAATTTCTCCACGGGGAGCGGCTCCATCTTGATTCCCTCAGCGCTGCGCTGTATGCGCTTCGCATTCTCCTCAAGGCGGAAGATGCGTATCTTGCCGTCTTTGCCGCGGAAGGCTTTCAGCCCTTCGAATATCTCCTGTCCGTAGTGGAGGCAGGTGGCTGCCATGTGTATGTTCAGATATTCCGAATCGGTGACTTCCACTTCGCCCCATTTCCCGTCTTTGAACGCACAGCGCACGTTGTAGTCGGTCTTCATGTAGCCAAACGACAAGTTCGACCAGTCGATTGTATTGCTGCTATCCATTTTTCCTCTTTTTGTATGTTTGTGTAGTGTTAATTGTTATTTCCCGTTTCTCCTTCGCGGCTCATAGTGCCACTTTCTGCGTCACGTTGCCTATTTTCACTATGTAGATGCCGCGTGAGTTGATTTTTAGCTCCGACGTGCCGGCATTCAGCACGGCATGCGACACAAGCTGACCCAGTATCGTGAACACCTTCACTTGCACGCGGTGCGGTGTCCGCACCACTATTGCGCCGTTCACCCCGAAGATCTCCACTCCGTTGCTCTGGCTTGGGTCGTTCAGGCTCGGCACTTGCACGGTATGTGTCGTCTCGCGCCACTGCATCTGTGCAGCGGCTTCGCTCCACGGCAGCATCACTGCCGCAACGCCCAATGTCAGTATCAGCACAAGTCTTTTCAGCATTTGCTTTCCTTTGTCGCGATTTTTGTTATTGCAAAGTTACACCAACACAATGGTAAAACCAAATAAAACCGCCGAAAGTTTGCCTAAATCTCCTCTCCCAGGTCGTCATACTTCTGGAAAAGGAAGTCGTTGTAGGGAAATCGCTGCGTGTGTATTATCTTGGCTTTCGCGTAGAGCAGTTGCTTTAGCTCCTCTATGTTGGTGCGCTTCTTTGCCGAGATAAACACGCAGTTGTCGTGCAGCTTTGCCATCCATGTGGCTTTAAGCTCTTCGAGCGGTATGTTTTCGCGTGTGCGCGGTGTCAGGTCGTCTTCGTCCTTCTTCACGTAGGTGAATGCGTCGATTTTGTTGAACACCACTATCATCTCCTTGTTGGCGGCGTCGCACACCTCGTTGAGTGTCCTGTTCACCACCTCTATCTGCTCTTCAAATTGCGGATGCGATATGTCCACTAAGTGCACCAGTATGTCGGCGTCGCGAACTTCGTCGAGCGTCGTCTTGAACGACTCCACAAGGTTCGTCGGCAGCTTGCGTATGAATCCCACCGTGTCGGTCAGCAGGAATGGCAGGTTCTCTATCACCACCTTGCGGCAGGTCGTGTCGAGGGTCGCAAACAGCTTGTTCTCCGCAAACACTTCGCTCTTGCTCAGCAGGTTCATCATTGTCGATTTGCCCACGTTGGTATATCCCACAAGGGCTATGCGCGTCAGCTTGCCGCGGTTCTGCCGCTGTATGGTCTTCTGCTTGTCGAGTCCGCGAAGCCGCTCCTTCAGCAGCGCGATTTTGTCAAGGATTATGCGGCGGTCGGTCTCTATCTGCGTTTCGCCGGGGCCGCGCATTCCGATTCCTCCGCGCTGGCGTTCCAGGTGCGTCCACATGCGCGTCAGGCGTGGCAGCAGGTATTGGTATTGCGCCAGTTCCACTTGCATCTTGGCATTCGCCGTCTGTGCGCGTTTCGCGAAGATGTCGAGTATCAGGCTGGTGCGGTCGAGCACTTTCACCTTCACCTCCTTCTCTATGTTTGCCACCTGCTTGGGGGTGAGGTCGTCGTCGAATATCACCAGCCCCACCTCATTCTCCTCTATGTATTGCGCTATCTCCTCCAGCTTCCCTTTCCCCACGAATGTCACGCGGTTGGGCGAGTCCATTCGCTGCATAAACTTGCGCACAGTCACTGCTCCTGCCGTGTCGGCAAGGAATGCAAGCTCGTCGAGATATTCATTCGCTTTAGCTTCATTCTGTGTGGGAGTAATCAGACCCACAAGCACGGCCTTTTCACTCTCTGCTTCATTGATTATATGTCCTTCTATCATTTTTCTCCTTTTTACTCTGCAAAATTACATAATAAATCGCGAAATTCCCACTATAAAGTGACAAAGTAGCAGATTCTTTTCCCTTTGCACCCACGGCGGTCATCCCTACCAAACAAAATCGCCGGGCGGCATCGTCCCCGATGTCGCCCGGCTCTTATTGTCGTTATGTGTGTGTGATTCGTGTTACTTCACAATCACTGCTTTTGCAGTTCCTGCGGTGCGTACAATGTAGTAGCCTGCCGGCATCTCCACTGTTGCTGTACCCTCTGCGCTTACGCTCTTCACCATGCGGCCCATTGCGTCGAAGATTGCCACCTTGCCGTCAGCTCCGGCCACTACCACTGCACCCTCAGTGCCGTAGATTGCAGCCTTGCCGTTAGCCTTCAGTGCCTCCACGCCGGTCGGGGTGTCTTTCACATTCATGGCAATCAGCTTAACGCCGCCGTTGGCTGCTGCGTCTGCCACAAGCACGCCCTCTATCTGCTTGTATGTGGCTGATGCTGCAAGCTCTG
>CAMFSS010000260.1 GCA_945983195.1 uncultured Prevotellaceae bacterium
CGCCTGAGAGTGCGTCGCCGCCAAATGTGGTTGACGGAATGTCGAATGACACCGTTCCGGTGCATGTGTCATTATCGAAGCCGGTGACTTCTACGTCCTCCAATGAGGCCGGAGCACCTGCCTCGGGCTGCTTGTGAATGGTCAGACCCACATAATTGTCGCCTTCGCCGGGGAATGTGCCTACTACGGTTACGGCGGCGGTTTCAGGGTCGATTTCGAGCAGGCGGCTGTCACTGTAGGTGTAAGCCACCCAATAGAGCTTGTCGGTATTGGGGTCGAAAGTCGCACTCTGATAGAGGTCGAGGTGCGCAACGCCGGTGTCGCCTATGCGCGTGAGTGCGGCATTTGTCTTGTCGATTGCATAAAGCACTCCGGCATCGTCGATACCGTATAGCTTGCCGGCATTGTTGCAGGCAAGGCACTCAATGTTCACGTCGATGCTGCCTATTGTGCTGCGTGTGGGTGTGTCGCCGCTGAAATCGGCAATTCCCAGTTCATATTTGCCGTCAGTGCCCATCGGTACGCGGAAAATGCCATACACGTTGCCGGTAGTTCTGTCGAGGGCGTAGTCGCTGGCTATTATGGAGAAGTCGGTCAGTTTGACCGCCTTTTTGCGTTCCCTCGAAACAATGTCGTAGCAGTAGTAGGCTGCACTGAGCGCGCCTACGCTCGACCAGCTCACGAAGTGGAGCTCAAGGTTTTCTTCGTCGATATATACACCGCCGTCGGCCCAGAAATCGTTTTCATCGAGGTCGACAAATATCTCCTCGGTCGAGAGCGAGCCATCGGCAGCAAATTGGAACGCATACACGCCACGTGGACGCGGATAGAGGTTGACGCTCGACCACTCGTCGGCTTCAAGCCTTACTCCGATGAATTGCGGTGATGCCGCATCGGCAACCGCTTTGATAGAGGCAGTCATAGGTTTTGCCACTCGCGGTGCAACAGCCGCTTTTGCTTCTTCATTGCCTTTGGTCTTGCCGAATGTGCCGGCACCGCTGTTTGATAGCGGCAGCTCAAACTGGTCGGCAGCCAAACCGGCAGCAGCCACAGCAATTGTGGCAGCTACGGCAAGCAATAGTTTATTAGTAAATTTTCCCATTGTATTGAAAATTATTTAGGTTCTGGTGACAAAATTAGCAAATTATCGTTCGCGGGTTAATCTGTTGCACTCGTAAATTTGTTCGGATTTATCCGAAAACCGTAATTCCGAACAAAAAAAGCTCCTACTGACAACTGTAGGAGCTTGATATGAAATGAATGTTGACCGCAGCCGCAGCCGTTGTGCGGAGGGTGCTACACCTCTTTGTCTGTGTTGTCGTCGGCGCGTTTTTCGCCCTTTTCGTGTCGTGCGCGAGCCTCTTTCTGGAATTCCGACGGGGTTAGACCTGTGACGCGCTTGAATGCCTCAATGAATGATGACCTCGAGCGGAAACCTACGCTGCAAGCCACTGCCTCGATGGTGCTGCGACGGCTCACGCAATCCTCCTCAAGCAGCCGGCACGCGCGGCGCACGCGATAGCCATTGAGCACGCTGTTGAAATTGGCATTCCACCGCTCATTCACGATTTGTGATATTTCTTTGTCGGGAATGCCTGTAAGTTCTGAGAATTTGGCAATGGTGAAGCTCTGTGAGTAGATATCATCAGAGTTCTCAAAGGCATTGCTGATTCTTTCAAAAGTGGCAGCGTCTTTCATCTCGTGCACGGCACGCTGTGTACGCGACTTACGCTCCTGCTCGTTGCTCTGTTCAAGCATTTCACGCGTCTTGCGGTAGAGAACTTCGTTGGCACTGCTCAGACGCCGGTTCTTGCGATAGATTACCACGGCAAAAGCCAGAATGAGCAGAGCAAACAGCGCGACTGCCCACAGCACCACTTCATGCAACTGGCGCGAGCGTTCCATATCTTCGATGCGACGGCCTGCCTCACGCAGCCGTGTATCGAAGTTGAGGCGGTTGAGGCTCGTAAGCTGCTGGTAGTTGAGTAGAGTGTCCTTCAATTCAAGATAGTGTGCGTGATACTTATTGTGCTTGATGCTGTTGCCGGCAAGGTCGTGGTAGTGTGCGAGAGTCTTGAAGATGTCGAGCTGAATGTCTTTCAATTCCGATGCCTCCACATCGCCCTCAATGGCTGCAATGAGGGCTATTGCCTCATCGACACGGCCGGATGCTGCAAGAGCTTTCGACTTCGATAGAGTTGCCATATAGTGCAGTCGATAAGCGTAGATTCCCTGTGGAATTGCTCCAAGCAGTTCGTCGAATTGCTTTATTGCATCGGGGTATTGCTTGTCGTTGAGTGACTTTAGCCCGGTGTACCACAGGTGGTTGTAGTGGCGTATCTTGTTGTCGCCAACCGTGAGCTTGGCATAGCTCTCCCAAAGCTTTTCGGCAACGCTGAATTCTCCTGTGGAGCCGGTGAGCGATGCTATGTTCATGAACGAAAGGTCGGCAATGTTGTCGTTGTTGGTGTCGATGGCTTCGCTGTATGCCTTGGTGAAATAGTCGAGAGCAGTGTCGGCAACGCCCTTGTCGCCGCTTTGTTCGAATATCGTCTGATACATTCCACCGAGGTAGAAATTGATGCGTGCATCGGTGATTCCAGCTGTGGCACACACTTCTCCGGCTTTATATAGGCTTTCGTAGCTTCGGTAGTAGTCGTAGTAGAATCCGAAATAAATCGACCATTCGCGTATGTAGGCCTCAACCAGTAGCCGGCTTTGGTCGGGATTCGCTTCGGTGTCGTAGCGCTTCACCACGATGTCGTAATAGAGCAGAGCACTGTCGGGCTGGTGGTGCATAAGATCCCGCGCGCCTATTGCCATTGCCGAGGCGGCGGGAAGCTGGAAAATATTCTCATAGCTCCCACCGTGGCGCAGCATAGCCGCCTGCGGCACAAGAGCCACAATGACGGCAATAAATGTCAAGTATATTCTATGCAACAACATAATTCATTCTGACTTTTAATTGCAAGCGATTAGAATTCGCTCGTGAAGTGGAAGCGTATTTTCGGGAAATCGCTCTGCGCCATCTGTAGCACATAGCCCGAATCGGCAAGGAACACGTCGCGCCCTTCACGGTCGACTGCCATAAACTGGTGCTTGCGGCGCTTGAACGCTTCGAGGGCATCGGCATCATCGCTCTCAATCCAGCAGGCTTTGTAGAGGTGAATAGGCTCCCAACGGCATTGTGCGCCATACTCATGCAGCAAGCGGTACTGAATGACCTCAAACTGGAGCTGTCCGACCGTGCCGATAATCTTGCGGCCATTGAACTGATTGACGAAGAGCTGTGCCACACCTTCGTCCATAAGCTGCTCCACGCCCTTGTTGAGCTGCTTGGTCTTCATCGGGTCGGTGTTCTCGATGTACTTGAACATTTCGGGCGAGAAGCTCGGCAGTCCGCGGTAATGCAGGTTCTCACCCTCGGTGAGCGTATCGCCAATCTTGAATGTGCCGTTGTCGGGGATACCTACAATGTCGCCTGGATAAGCCTCGTCGACGATATCCTTTTTCTGTGCCATGAATGCTGTGGGCGATGAGAACTTGAGCAATTTTCCGCTGCGTATGTGCTTGTAGTTGGCATTGCGGCGGAACACGCCTGAGCACACCTTCACGAATGCGATGCAACTGCGGTGATTGGGGTCCATGTTGGCGTGAATCTTAAATACGAAGCCTGTGAACGCCTCTTCCTGCGGCTCCACTGTGCGCTCTTCGGCTTTGGTGGGGCGTGGTGATGGTGCAATGCGCACGAAGCAGTCGAGCAGCTCCTTCACGCCGAATGTGTTGAGTGCCGAACCGAAGAACACTGGTGCCACTTTTCCGCTGAGATAGTCCTGCTCACTGAATTCAGGATATACACCCTCAATCAGTTCCAGATCGTCGCGCAGTTTACGGGCATCGGCATCGCCTACGGCAGCGTCGATTGCCGGGTCGTTGATGTCGTTGATTTCAACGCGCGCGGTCACCTGGTGGTTGTCGGGGGTGAATCGCGCGAG
>CAMFSS010000261.1 GCA_945983195.1 uncultured Prevotellaceae bacterium
CGTCGATGCACAGCGATGCACCGTTCGGGATGGAATTGATTGTTATTTTCGCAAAGTCGCTCAGCTTAACGTCGACGTCGGTGGTCTGGTTCTCTGCCACATCTACTTGCACCGATTCGGTCTTGTAGTTGTTGCGCGATATGGTCACTGTGTGGTGACCAATTACTATGTCGAAGTTACGTGGCGTTACGCCGTAGCTCTTGCCGTCGACCTCGATTTTCGCTCCGAGCGGCGTTGAAGCCACTGCCAGTGTGCCTGTGATGGGCACAGGAGGCGTGAGGGTGTAAGTCTTGTTGACCTCGTCCTCCACCGTTATGTACTGCTGGCTCGGCTTGTGGTTCTCCTTGCGGCACTCTATCTGATAGTTACCCGATTTGAGCACGCCTGTCCATGTTCCGATGCCCTTCGAGTCGCCGTTCACGATAATCTCCACACCATCTTCTGCGGTGAGTGTCACCGTGGCAAAGTTTGGGTGCATTGGCACTTGCTCTGTCAGCAGGGCTTTGCGGTCGTCGAGAATCAGTCGGCCGTTGGTTTCATGGTAGTTGTCGGCAATCACGCGGTAGCGGTAGCTGCCAAGTTCAAGGCTCTTCGCCACTTCGCCGGTTGTAGCGTCAGCAAAGCCGAAAAGCGTTTCCGCTGCGCCCTCCTTGTCAGCCTTAATCATAATCACAGCCCTACAATCGGGTGGAGTCACTGCAAACTGCACCATCTGCTTGTAGACTGCGCGCTGGGCAGCCGAGAGCTGCATCACATAATTTTTTCCTGCCTGAATGCTCGTGCGGAGGTCGTAGCGTGTCACCGGGGCATAGCCCTTTCGGGTGATTGTCACCGTCTTGGCATTGCGCTGCACATAGAGCCACAATTCGCCATCGTGTTGATCATCAACGATGTGCTTCAGGCTTCCAAAGTTAAACTGATACTCCCGCAGATCGTCGTCGGGATTGGTTGAAGTTACCTTGATGATGGCGTAGAGCGAACCGCTGCCATCAACTTTCTTGTACTCGGCACTCTGAGCCGAAAGGTCGGTGAGGTCCTGCTCAAAGCCCACAACGGAGAATTTAAGCTTCGTCTGAGCCGAGATGGGCAACGCGACAAGAATCGCCAGAATTACCCCCCCCACCAATTTTGTAATTAACCTTCTCATAATTGATCAGTTCTGTTAGGTATAGGTATAGAAATTTATAATTACAAAAAACACTCGCCCACCCGATGCCTGCACTCTCGAAAACGAATCTATCTCTCTCATAGAGCTAAGCGCAGCACACATAATGGTACGATAAAACAGAGTGAAACAGCCAAAGCCGTTTCACCCTGCAAAGTTATCTAAATTTTCCGTAAAAGCAACATTTGCACCTACAATTTTTGCCGTCTTTCCCACGAATGGTTAATGTTTGTCACAAAAAAACGGATAAATAAAATAGAACATATCCCTGGAAGTGATTAGAACGCTTCGTTGATATTGAACGTAAATCCGCTTTGTCCGTCGCGTCCGCGTCCGTAGTCAAGGCGCACATTCACGCGTTTCTTGAATTCCCAGCGGTAGCCGATACCGTAGTTTGGCAGCAAATGCCTGAACGACCGACCGTCGTGAAAAACATTGCCCACACCGGCCCAAACCACAACACCGTTTCTCCGCCACACATGCTGGCGCAGCTCCACTTGTGCCGCCATGCTGTGCTTGTCGCGATAGCGTCCTTCATAGTAGCCTCGCATACTGCCACCTTCGCCCAGTTTGGCAAGATTTGCCCATGTGGGCTTTCCGAAAACAAACTCCCCCTTCAGGTCGCCGGCAAGTATTCCGCCTGTCCACACTTTGTGGTACACATTGAAGCGCAAATTGGTTGTGTAGAAGGCTCGCTCATTGCCAAACCACTTAGGACGCACCATCTGTGCGAGATAGACGTAGACTCCACGGCTTGCATTCGTTATCACATCGCGTGTGTCGTATTCAATGCAGGCACCAAGTCCGTAATTGTTCATTTTGAGCGAGTCGCCTTCAAAAAGGTGCAGATTTTCCTTAACGTCGCTGCCTTTAATGTAATCCCAAGCCAGCATTGGACCCACATAGAGGTTCTTCGCTATGCGCACAAGAAATTCCGTTGAAACATTTGCTTGAAAACGCTTCATTTCGGTCTTGTTGTCGTCATTGTCTCCGTTTCGGTATCCTATTCCCCAGTAGTATGTCGGGAATGAATAAAGATACAGTTTGTAGTTGAGCCTGTATTTGTCCTCCGGAACCAGGTTGTTGCCTCTTAAGCCAACCATCAAGAACCCAACTGTCGAAAAACTCCAGAAACTCGACACAGTCGATGGCTGCATGGTCTTCGGACAGCCCGACATGCGATAGAGTCCTGCGCCTACAAGCCCCAGCCCAAACTGGGTGTCCGACGAATAATACGGCCCGCCGATGATGTTGAAGTCGAATTTTTTGTCATTTTCCTTGTTGGCATCGCCAAAATAATCGAAAATTCGCTGTACGATGCTCTTTTTCGCCTCTACTGTATCGCAGACAGTCACGACTGTGTCGGGCAATACTGATGTTGTACTGTCAACTGCCGGTGTTGCGTTTCGCAGCGCAATTTCCGTATACAATGTATCGTTGTCGGCGGCTGGTATGTGTGATGATAGTGCCGGCAAGCAAACTGTGATTGCAAACAATAGTGACAACAAAACCCTTTTGATTGCCAATTTCATAGTTAGGTGTTTAATATAGTATGCGCAAAATTAGCAAAAATAGACTATATCACAGCAAAATTATACCAATTAAAATCCAGTTAGTGGAGATATTGACAACATTTGTAGTGATTTATCCCAATTTTGCAGTCAAATTTCGCTACTATGAGCACCTGAATTGTTGCTCTGAATGAAGCTGCGTCAGTTTACGCGCACATATTTCACCGGACGCACCATCAGTCCTGTCGGTCGGCCGGCAGTGCTTACAAGATTTGCTTTTGTCCCACTAAGAAACAGGGCGTATATCGAGCGTTTCAATTTAGTTGTTCCGCTCACACTGCTATTTTTTGTTCCAATGGTGCTGGACTGTAGGTATGCATCTGAATACCATTTCTCTATATTGTAGTTATCGTCAATATAGAAGGTTCCCGGTATTAAGATGCTGTTTCCGTTGATTTTTGATGTCAGCTTGAACCAAGTGTGCCCGTTTATTGTTTGTGTCGTAACGTTGGTGTTCTGAGCCAGCAGTTCGTAGTCCATAGCTGTGGGTATGTACCAGCCATTGGGCCAGTTGCGTTGCACTATGTCATCTTCCTGCTGAAGGTCGCGGCTGTCTTTGCTGGTTTCTGCTGTATTGTCCCAATTGTATTTCATAGCTATGTCGCTTTCAGCATATCCCTTAGTGCTGAACTCCGACCTCTCCTCTATGTCACCCCACGCAAGTCGCATTCCTGGGTTAGTATTGCAATTATTGAGGAATGCATCTTCGTTGATGGGTGCACCGTTGTATGTCTGCAAGTCGGTTTTCTTCTCCACTCCGTAGTTGAACGGGCTCCACAGCAACTTATATGTCACTTCTTGTCCATCGATGTTTACAGTCTTGGTAATGCCAAGATCCACTGCAAGATTATTGATGTGCCGCAGTATGATGTCCTTCTTGTCATCATAGGTGTAGATGTACCGCTCTTTCAGCACCGGGCGAACATTCAATCCCACATAGCGATAGGTCGTGGTGACTTTCGGCGAGGGATTGTTGTTCAGAATGCCGCAATAGGTATAGCCAGCGCGGCTTGATGTCATATAGTAGAAATATAAGTTTTGCGTCACATTTGCATTTGTGGCATAGCCATTGGTGAGCAGTGTGATTTCTTTGCCGTTAATTTTGCTTCTGAAGGTTATTTTGTTGATGTCCTTTCCCAGCTCGGTGCTTACCACGGTTTCGGTGCTCACTATCTCGGTGTTGTCGATAAATTCCTGTATGTCGGCTGAATTTGGCAGCGTCCAGTGCCCTCCCCAGTATTGCCT
>CAMFSS010000262.1 GCA_945983195.1 uncultured Prevotellaceae bacterium
TAACTAATGTGGTTTACAGCGTCAGAAACCGTTCTCTATTTTACTTCATTAGTGGACACTAAGATTTGGGGAAATAAAATGTAATGGAGAAGGTGGGGAATTTATGCGGATTGAACGGCAAACGGCTTGAAAATGTAATAAATTGTAAGATTGGGTGTGTTTTTTTGAGAAAATATTTGCAACTTACGCGAATGTGCTATAACTTTGCCACAGTTTTAGGCATGCCGGTGGCAACTGTGGCACTGAAAAGCCCTGACGGAGCACCGGCTTGTGAGAAATTTAGGCTGACGGAAACTGATGCTATATAAAAAAAGAGAACGAATTATGACAAATTCTTCAATCAATATTGCACTTGCACTATCGGTCGTGGCACTAATCGGTGTCGTGGTGGTGATTATTGGAAACTGATTGGAGGAGTCGCACAATTCAAAGCGAAACAAGAAAACATTAAAACATAATAAAGATATTGAAACCTTTCCTCCACACATTCATGAATGTAACAGGAGGGAAGGTTTTTCTACAACACTAAAAAACAAAGAATCATGAGTATTCCATTAAGAAGTGCCATCACGATGAACGGCAGGCGCATGGCAGGCGCCCGCGCCCTGTGGCGTGCCAACGGAAGGAAGCCCGAAATGATGGGCAAGCCGGTGATAGCAATAGTGAACTCGTTCACACAGTTTGTGCCCGGCCACACGCACCTTCATGAGATAGGACAATACGTGAAGCAGGAGATAGAGAAACTCGGCTGCTATGCCGCCGAATTCAACACAATCGCAATCGACGACGGCATAGCCATGGGTCACGACGGCATGCTCTATTCGCTTCCGTCGCGCGACTTGATTGCCGACAGCGTGGAATACATGGTAAATGCACACCGAGCCGATGCCATGGTGTGCATCAGCAACTGCGACAAAATCACTCCCGGAATGCTCATGGCGGCAATGAGGCTGAATATACCGGCAATTTTCGTATCGGGAGGACCTATGGAAGCCGGAAGGCTCGGCGAGCGTGCACTCGACCTGATAGATGTGAGGATAGACTCAGCCGACAGCTCGGTCGACGATGAGACGGTGAGCAAAATAGAGGAGTTCGGCTGCCCCACATGCGGCTCATGCTCGGGAATGTTCACAGCCAACTCGATGAACTGCCTTAACGAAGCGATAGGACTTGCACTGCCCGGCAACGGCACCATAGTAGCCACACACGCCAACCGCAAGGAGCTATTCCGCCGTGCAGCGAAGAAGATTGTGGAGAATTGCCACGCCTACTACGACAATGAAGATGCGAGCGTGCTTCCGCGCAGCATAGCCACACGCGAGGCAATGCTCAACGCCATGACGCTCGACATAGCGATGGGCGGCAGCACCAACACCGTGCTCCACCTGCTTGCCGTAGCCAATGAGGCAGGCGTAGACTTCACGATGAAGGATATAGACGCACTTTCGCGCCGCACACCGGTGCTGTGCAAGGTGTCGCCAAATTCGAAATACCACATTCAAGATGTGAACCGCGCAGGCGGAATCATGTCGATTATGGGGATACTCGCCAAGCAGGGTCTTGTTGACACATCGCTCAAGCGCGTAGACGGACTGACCCTCGGCGAAGCCATCGACAAATATGCGATAGAGGGGAAGGATTTCTCCGACAAGGCTCGCAACCTATGGAGCAGTGCCGCGTGCGGCATACGCACCACGAAACTCGGACCGCAAGCCACTTATTACCCGTCGCTCGACAGCGATCGGGCAAACGGCTGCATTCGCGACTTCGAGCACGCATACGTGAAAGACGGAGGACTTGCCGTGCTCTATGGCAACATAGCCAAGGATGGCTGCGTGGTGAAGACGGCAGGAGTTGACGAGAGCATTTTCCACTTCACCGGCAAGGCAAAGGTCTTTGAGTCGCAGGACGATGCAGTGGAGGGAATCCTCGGCGACAAGGTGGAGGCCGGCGATGTGGTGGTAATCACCTACGAGGGACCGAAAGGCGGTCCGGGCATGCAGGAGATGCTCTATCCCACCTCGTACATCAAATCGAAGCATCTTGGCAAGGCGTGCGCACTCATCACCGACGGACGCTTCTCAGGCGGCACATCGGGACTCTCGATAGGACACATTTCGCCTGAAGCGGCACGTGGAGGCAACATAGGACTGCTTCGCGACGGCGATGTGATTGAAATCAACATACCCGAGCGTACCATCAACGTGCACTTGAGCGATGAAGAGCTTGCAGCAAGGCGTGCCGAGGAGGAGACTCGCGGCAAGGCGGCATTCACTCCCAAGAAGCGCAACCGAGTGATATCGAAAGCACTTCAGGCATACGCATCAATGGTGACATCGGCCGACAAGGGCGGTGTGCGCGAGTGACAAACGAAATTGAAACTTACACAACTAACTGACAAAATATGAGCAATCAGATTACAGGAGCCGAGGCGTTGGTGAAATCGCTTATCGCTGAAGGAGTTGACACTATATTCGGCTACCCGGGAGGTGCAATAATCCCGGTGTATAATGTACTCTACGACTACCAAAAGGAGCTGCGGCACATACTTGTCCGCCATGAGCAGGGAGCTACACACGCTGCCGAGGGCTACTCGCGCGTGTCGGGCCGCCCCGGCGTGGTGATGGTGACATCGGGCCCGGCAGCGACAAATGTGATAACCGGACTCAGCGACGCGCAGATGGACAGCACCCCAATGGTGGTGATAACCGGACAGGTGTCGAGTGCATCGCTTGGCTCTGACGCATTCCAGGAGACCGACGTGATTGGCATCACCCAGCCACTTACCAAGTGGAGCTACCAGATACGCAGCGCAGCCGACATACAGTGGGCAGTGTCGCGCGCATTCTACATAGCCACGACTGGCCGTCCGGGTCCGGTGGTTCTCGACTTTGCCAAGAATGCCCAGATTGAGAAAGTGGAATGGAGCGACTACAAGAAGTGCAACTACATACGCAGCTACATACCCTTCCCTGAGGTTGCCGACGGCGATATAGAGGCAGCAGCCGAGCTGATTAATGCCGCCGAGCGTCCGCTCATATTCGCCGGACACGGCATAGAGCTTTCGCAAGCCGAAAACGAGCTGCGTGAATTTGCCGAGAAAGCCGATATACCAGTTGCCTGCACGCTGCTGGGCAAATCGACGATACCTACAGCACACCCACTGTGTGTGGGAATGCTCGGAATGCACGGCAATGTGGCAGCCAACATAGCCACCACGCGCGCCGATGTGGTGATAGCAGTGGGAATGCGCTTCGACGACCGCGTGACGGGCGATACAAGCGCGTTTGTGAAGCAGGCAAAGGTGATTCACATCGACATCGACTCATCGGAATTTGACAAAATCATAAAGACCGACGTAGCCATTCATGGCGATGCCAAGAGCGTGCTGCAACGGCTGACATCCAAGGTGAACGCGGCAAAACACGCAGAGTGGACAGCGAGCTTTGAGGCAGATGCACGCTTGGAGCAGGAGAAGGTAATAAATAAGGATGTTTTTGCCACGGAGGGTCCCATTGGCATGGGTGAGGTTGCATATAAGGTGTCGAAGGCTACAGGCGACAAGGCGGTGCTTGTGACCGATGTGGGTCAGAACCAAATGTTCTCGTCGCGCTATTTCGGCTTCAGCCAGCCGCGCAGCATCATCACTTCGGGCGGACTTGGCACGATGGGCTTCGGTCTGCCGGCAGCAATCGGAGCGAAAATCGGAGCACCAGAGCGCACCGTGTGCTTCTTCACCGGCGACGGCGGCTTGCAGATGACAGTGGAGGAGCTTGGCGTGATACTTGAGTATGGAGTTGACGTGAAGATAATACTTCTCAACATCAATTTCCTCGGTATGGTTCGCCAGTGGCAGGAGCTGTTCCAGCACAGCCGCTACTCGCAGACACCAATGACCAACCCCGACTTCAAGAAACTTGCCGAGGCATACGGCATAGCAGCCGA
>CAMFSS010000263.1 GCA_945983195.1 uncultured Prevotellaceae bacterium
TGGCAGGCATAGGCTCGTCGGCAGAATGTGAAGCGCAACCGCCAAGAGCCGCAACTGCGAGCAGAGAGAGAAATGTATGTGATAATCTGTTCATAATCAAAATAATCAGGTGAATAAAAGTCAATTGCCCTGCTTCAAAACATCGGCATACTGGTCGGCCGCAGGAACACCGGGTTTGAGCAGCGGATAGAAGTGAGAATAGCCACCGATAATCCCACTGTAGTGGGCATTGCAGGGAGCCGCCTTACCGACACTTGTGGTGTTATACTGGTGAATGCCATAGTTCATCGCCTTCCAAGGAGCAAGACCATAGAATTCAAGTTTTTGCTGGTCATTAAGCTGTTCGTAAACGCCCTTATCGACAAGATGGTCGCTGTAGGCACAGAGAATGTGAGTGCGACGGCCGCGGATATACTCCTGCGGAGCGTAGTTATCGTTAATGTTTCCAACGGCGTGAGCCGAGGGTGAGAGAGAGGTGTCGTAGTAGTTGCACATGAAGCGACCCCACTTCAAGTCGTTGGGATCTTGTGGTGCGAGATTTGAATAGTTTCCGCCGACAAGCGCGCCGCCTTCGATGCCACGCGACGTCTGCATACAGCCATACATATAGAGGTTGTCGGCATCACCTACGAGAGCACCCGGAGTGTCGTAGACCGATTCGGTGTAGTGAATGCAGCCGACGACATAGCTTGTGCTTTTCAGTTCATCTGCGAGAGCGTGACCGTTGGCAGGTGCAGGCACATACGAAGCAATGCCGGCGATGTTGGTGCGCGTGCCTTGTTTCACAATAGCGAGCCGGTGCTTGCCCATGAGTGTGAAATTGGTGACTGAAGCACCACTTGTGTACTCAAAGAGGTAACCGTCGGTGAGATTCACATTACTGATGGTGTGCATACAGCCATTGAAAATGCCACCGAAATAGTTAGTGGAGGAATTACCTACGGGAGCAGGAAGCTTAATATCCTTGAAATCGAGGTCGGCATCGAGCGTCACGGTGAAAGCACGGCGAACGATGTTGCTGTAGAAGTTGTAGGCACCTTGGAGATAATCGACAGTGTAATATGCAGCACGGTCGCCGTCGGCAGGATAATAGTGCTTGTAGAAGATGAAACCACGAGTGGCAGCATCGGCTTGAGTGACCCAAAGAGTATCGAGGTAGCCGTCGCCATTGTCATCGACAGGAGGCTCTTGGGTATAGACGTTTGTGGGATCGTACCACCAATAGTTGGTGCCATTTTCGGAGTTCGGCTCATTGCGCCATACCCTTGCCAAAGAGCCTTCGTTGGTGGCAGCAGTACCGTTGACGAGATTGATAAATTCGAGGAATTGCGCCTCGGAGTTGATGGTGAAAGTAGGGTTGAAATTTCCTCCGCCAATAGCCACATTGATGGCATTATCGATAGCGTCCTGCCACCACTTATAGGGTGTTTCAGATGGAGTGATAGATGGAATATCGTCGGCAAACATGCCTTGACTCATATCCTGCTCGACCCAAGAGAAGCTGTGCACTGGATCTACCTTAAACTCATTGTAGAGATAACCCACCTTGAACATATAGCTATAGCCGGCATAGAGTTTAATCCCTTCGGGATAATCGCTTGCGCTGAGAACATCGCTCAGCGAGAAAATGTGATAAGTTCCCTCTTCGCCTGATGTTGTCATACCATCGCCACTGTTTACATCGCGTAGATAGACGCGGAAACGAGTCTCACGCGGCAGAGTGAGCACATCACCCGAAGTTCTTTGATCGTTACTCATATCGTATGGAATTGAGATGCAATAAAAGTTACTATTGTTGCCAATGAATTGGGGACGCTTGGCATCGCTTGCAATTTTTTCAGGAGTTTCTGT
Source organism: uncultured Prevotellaceae bacterium (assembly GCA_945983195.1). Taxonomy (GTDB): domain Bacteria; phylum Bacteroidota; class Bacteroidia; order Bacteroidales; family Muribaculaceae; genus CALZFJ01. Next base: position 1,852 of record CAMFSS010000263.1, read on the forward strand.
CTTGAAGCTAATCATTTTGCTTTGATTTTCAGCCGATACTATATGCTCGAAGTCCCCGCTATTCCAGTATTCATTGGTCATAGCACGTAGATGCTGCTTCTCAATATCCACGCCGCCGGGCATGCACATCCGGTTATACACAGCGTTCACCTTCTCGGCAATAGCTTGTGCATCAGCTTCGCTCATGATGTCCTTCTCGTCGTCGGTGGTGGAGCCGGCATTGTCGTGGCGCTGATAATCCTCCTTATTGAGGCAAATTTCTACACGAGTGATTTGGTTGCCGGGGTAGGGAGTGAAGCCCATGCGGAAACAGATGTGACGCAGCGTGAGTGGAATGCTGGAAGTAGGCCCTGACGCGTGCACCCTGTCGGAGATAGTGAAGTCGGGATAGAAAGAGCCCCTGTTGCCATAGGCACCAGAGAGGTTGCTGATAGCCCAAGCGCGGAAACGCACAGTTCGGCCGTCCTCCCAAGTGAGGGTGTCTGATTCCTGCTGAGCGAAGAGCTTGCGGTCGGCAGGTACATCTTTGGCAGTACCGTCGGAGCCAAATTGTCCTGTCTTAATCGCCCACTCCGTTTTAAGAATTATGCCTGTGTTGCCTGCATAGGTGGGCTTATAGTAATATACACGATAGTTCTCGTGAGTTTCATCGAAATTGGCGCCATCATCTGAGTATTGACGGTAGATGGTCATCACGTCGCCCTCATTGAAAGCACCAGTGGCGTTGTAGGTGGCGCGAGATGAAAATGCATCGGCAACGCTTGCATCGAAGTTTACGGCACGACCGAGAAGCGACTTCTGCTCCTCAGAAACTTGCGAGAAGCGGTCAACGCCGTCGGAACAAGCCGAGAGCAGTGCAAAAGCAGATAATATGTAGATTAAATGTTTCATAGTCAATTATAATCGGGAATATCAACAGAAGAGTTAGTGACAGGGCCGTTTTTGTCGGAGCAATTGAAGATGTAGCCGTTGACATTATCGGCATCAGTGTTGCCGAAAGTGGCATCGGATTTGAACATGGTGCCGCCTGCCACCTTCGTGTTAAGCACCTCGGCGCGGAAGCCCATGAGGGGAACCCACTTGCCGTTCTCCTTGTGAACGTTAGCCTCCCATGACGTTTCAGACGGATTGGTTTCCTGGCGAGTGGTGTAGCGGGCATTTAGACCGTCGAATAGATAGCTGCGGGCAGTGCCGCTGCCAATACCAGCTTCTTCGGCAAGATGTGGCAGACGGTAGTTACGAGCTGCAGGAGCCTGGTTCGGGTCGGGATCGGGATCAGGCGCCGGTTCTGTAGTAGCATTGGTGATGGTGATGGTGTGGCCGCGACCGTCGAGATGACCGGTGAATACGAAGTCAGCCGGCAGCGAAGTGATTGTTATGTCGCTGTCGAGAATGAAGTAGTCGCCGTGATGCTTCCCGGTTGCTGTAGCTTGCTTGAACCGCTCAATCCATTTGTCTTGTGAGAGATATTGACCATCCTCACCTTCGATGTGGTCAGGGTCGCTGTCTTCTTTGTAGTCGCTACCGTCGGTTATGCCCGGATTGGTGTCGCCGATGCGGTAGGCACGCTGCCAACTGCCTCCGGCGAGCGACAGGCGGTTGCCGTTCTCATTGTTTACGCCATAGTAGCCGTCGTTATAGGTGTGGGGAATCCAAATCTCGGAGCCGGAACTGTTGTAATCGACCTGTTCACGGCTTATGCGGAGATACACCACGGTCATTTCGTTGGCATTAAGGTCGAATTCAAAAGTTTTTTCGTATTCCAGATCATTGTTGAGCTTCAGCTTGAAGTCGATGCTGTTGGTGATGTTCTCGTTTGGGTCCTTTTCATCGTACATAATATCAGTGTTATATACGTAGGTCGGTCGGACAATCAAGTCATATACAGGCACTTTGCCATAGTCGATTTTTACGTAATCAGAGTTGTCCTCACCCTTATTATTATAGTCGCTTTTTGCAGTTGTCCAAGCGTTATTGTCGGGTGTAATATATTGGTTAGTGGCGTTGTCGTGAAAAAGTATGGAATTTTGATCAAGGACTTCAAAATTAGTGTTGTGGCTGGAATGCTCGA
>CAMFSS010000264.1 GCA_945983195.1 uncultured Prevotellaceae bacterium
CGGTAGTCAAATCCACACTTGCCGGGAAAAGCCCCTTCTTATCCTTGCCCTCGCCATTCCTCATTCAGAACATTGAGGAGCCGGCAGTGCACCGCCTCGTGCTCAACGCATTCAAGGCATTCTTCGTACGCAACATACAGAACTATGCCAACTACAAGGAGATGCCGGTGAGCTTCGTAGGCTCTATCGCATGCTACTACAAGGACGTGCTCAAGGAAGCTGCCGATGCTCTCTACATTAAGCTCGGCACTGTCATTAAGAGCCCGATGGAAGGTCTGCTTCAGTATCACTCATGCTAATAGCGTAGGAGCGATGGTACAAAATTAAATACACAACTAAAAATAACGAAAACTATGGCATTTATAAAGATTAGCGAGCAATCATCTCTATATAACGACTTGGAGAAAAAATCGGTGCTCGAATTGCTCACCGACATCAACACTGAGGATCACAAGGTGGCTGATGCGGTGCAGAAGGCTATTCCACAAATCGAGAAGCTTGTGAGCGGAATCGTGGAGCGCATGAAGCGCGGCGGACGCATATTCTATATGGGAGCCGGCACTTCGGGACGACTCGGTGTGCTCGACGCTTCAGAGATTCCTCCCACATTCGGTATGGATCCCTCGTGGGTTATCGGAATCATTGCAGGTGGCGACACTGCACTGCGCAATCCTGTGGAGAACGCTGAAGACGACACAGTGCAGGGCTGGAAGGACTTGCAGGCCTTCAATGTGAACGATAAGGACACTGTGATTGGCATTGCTGCATCAGGAACTACTCCATACGTGATTGGAGCACTCAAGGAGGCGCGTGCACACGGCTGCCTCACAGGCTCAATCACGAGCAATCCCGATGCACCTATCAGCGAGGCTGCCGAGAGTCCTATTGAAATGATTGTGGGTCCGGAGTACGTTACCGGAAGTTCGCGCATGAAGTCGGGCACAGGACAGAAGATGATTTGCAACATGATTACCACCTCGGTGATGATAAAGATGGGTCGCGTGAAGGGCAACAAGATGGTTAACATGCAGCTCTCGAATGCAAAGCTCGTCGACCGTGGCACCCGTATGGTTGTTGAGGAGCTTGGTCTGTCCTACGATGAAGCAAAGCGCCTTCTTCTGCTTCACGGCTCGGTGAAGAATGCCGTAGATGCCTATCGTGGTGAATGACGCTATGAGAAAGTTGATTATGGCAATAGCCGCAGTGTGCGGCATGTGTGGGGTGATGCAGGCTCAGGAAAAATACGAATATAATGAGTTCTACTATCAGCGCAGCAGTCTTTTTGAACTGCTGCCTGTGGGTAGCGACGATATTGTGTTTTTCGGCAACAGCATCACCAATGGCTGCGAATGGCACGAACTGTTTGGCGACTCGCACATCAAGAACCGTGGCATATCGAGCGATGTGATACAGGGGCTTTACGACCGTTGCGAGCCGATGATGAAGGGGCAGCCGCGCAAGGTGTTCGTCATGACAGGAGTGAACGATGTGTCGCATAATCTCACTGCCGACAGCATTGCCACGGCAATGGAGAAGCTGATTGTGCGCATGAAGGAACTGTCGCCGCGCACCGGAATCTACTTGCAGAGCATGTTGCCCATCAACAACGACTTCCGACGCTATAAGGCAATGCTTGGCAAGGAGCAGGTGATAGCTGACTGCAATGTGCGCTTCAAGGCGATTGCCGAAAAGCATGGAGCGACGTGGATTGATCTTTATTCCCTTTTTGCCGACAGTGAGGGTAAGATGCCGCGCCGCTATACCAACGACGGTCTGCATCTGCTTGGTCCCGCCTATCTCGTGTGGCGTGACGCCATCGCAAAATATGTGAAATAACCCCCGGCAAATACGTGTTATAGCGCAGTGCCGTCAATTTATAGAATCGTGCAGGATGGAACTTATAGGTTCTGTTCCGGCACGATTTTCACGTTGAATAGTGTCAATCAATTATTTTTCACAATCATTTTACTCGATATATAAAAAGAATGTATAATCTTTTTTGTATATTTGTACTTAAATTGCATTAATGTTAGGAATGGCATGGAGAAGTCTCTTTACATTATCAGCGGGTGTAATGGAGCTGGAAAAACCACGGCTTCATACACTGTATTGCCTGAGATATTGGAATGTGTTGAATATGTCAATGCTGATGAGATAGCTAAGGGGCTGTCACCATTCAATCCTGAATCGGTTGCAATTGAGGCGGGGCGTTTGATGCTTGAGAGAATAGAGTATCTGCTTAATGCCGGAGTGTCGTTCTCAATAGAAACGACTCTTGCAACAAAGTCGTATGTGAATCTTGTCAGACGAGCGCGCAAGATGGGCTATGATGTGAAATTGTTGTTTTTTTGGCTTGAATCACCCGAAATGGCAAAACGACGTGTGGCAGAACGAGTTGCAAAAGGCGGACATAATATACCCGAAGATGTGATTGAGCGAAGATATTATGCAGGAATAAGAAATCTTTTCAATCTTTTCATGAAAGAAGTTGATTATTGGGCTATATTCATGAATGCCAAGAAGCCTATGACTTCGATAGCAGTAGGCGGCATGGCAATAGAGCCTCGGATTTTCGATTTTGAATTATATGCAAAAATGAATGAAATATGTCGGATAAAGAAGTGAACGAGTTTACGGAGAAATTGCGCAATGGGCTTCTCTTGGCAGAGAAGCAGCTTTTGCAGGAGCGAGCTGCACGTGGTGAGACTGTTATTCTATCAGATGACCACGGAAATCCTATTGCTGTCCCGGCCAGGGATATTATTGCGGCACACAAGGAATATCAATGACCTGCCATTGTGTTATGAATTAATCCACTTGATGGATTGTCAACGAATTGAAATGCTGATATGATGACATTGGCGATTGTGATACCGTGCTACAATGAGGAGGCTGTGCTTGCCGATACTGCGGCCGAGGTGACTGCGATTATGCGCGACCTTACCGGTCGTGGCGTGATTGCAGCCGATAGTTTTGTGCTGTTTGTGAACGATGGCAGTAGCGACGGTACGTGGAAGCTGATTGAGCGGCTGCACGCTGAGCTACCGGGGGTGAAAGGGCTTAATCTGCTCGGCAATGTAGGGCAGCAGAATGCCATTATGGCCGGCATGATGACTGTGCGCGACCGCGTTGACGCGGTGGTTACGATAGATGCCGATTTGCAGGACGATATCTCCAAGCTTGAGGAGATGATCGGCTATTACCACGACGGGTGCGACATAGTGTATGGCGTGCGCGAGTCGCGCGAGGTGAATGGCTTTTTCAAGCGCACGACAGCGCGGCTATTCTATCGCTTGCAGCGTGCACTTGGTGTGAAAAACATCGACAACCATGCTGATTTCCGACTGATGAGCCGCCGCGCACTCGACGAGCTGTCGCGCTACAAGGAACGTGTGCTCTATCTCCGCGGCATAGTGCCGCTGCTGGGATTGCGCGCGGCTGTGGTGAGTTACCGTTTCCGCGAACGCAAGGCAGGAAAGTCGAAATACACCATCGGTCGCATGGTGAATCTCGGAGTTGACGGCATAACCGGCTTCTCGGCTACTCCGATAAACTACATCATCGGTGCCGGATGCCTGTTTCTTGTGGTGTGCTTCTTCATGGTGCTCTACATTCTGTGGTCGTTTTTCATGGGGCGTGCCGTGTCGGGCTGGACTTCAATCATGCTCTCAATGTGGTTCATCGGAGCGGTGATACTGTTGTCGATTGGTGTGATTGGCAAGTATATCGCCAATATTTTTGCTGAAGTGAAGCGGCGTCCGCTCTATCACATCGACACATTCCTTGACTGACGTTCCGGCAGTGCCGATTGGTGCGAAAAGGTGTCTGCCGACCTTAAAAATGTGGAAAATGGGGCTGAAATGGCATTTTTTGGTTGTTGGAATTTGTAAAATGATCAATTAGCATTAATATTTAATTTT
>CAMFSS010000265.1 GCA_945983195.1 uncultured Prevotellaceae bacterium
TTTCTGCATTCCCGAGAGTCCGCGCTGGCTCGCTTTGGTAGGCAAGACCGATATTGATCGCGCCATTCTCACCAAAATCGGCGGTGCCGAATATGCCAACTCCGAACTTCAGTCAATTGCCGCCGCAAATGCCGGACACAAGGAGCAGAGCGGATTTAAGTCTCTCTTCAAGAAACCTCTCAGCAAGATTCTCGTGGTGGGTGTGGTAATTGCAGTGTTCCAGCAGTGGAGCGGTACAAACGTAATCTTCAATTACGCTCAGGAAATATTCCAGTCGGCAGGCTACTCCATTGGCGACGTGCTCTTCAATATCGTAGTCACCGGAATTACCAACGTGATATTCACATTCGTGGCAATCTACACAGTGGAGCGACTCGGACGCCGCAAACTGATGCTCATCGGTGCACTGGGACTGGCTATCGTCTACCTCACTCTCGGAACTTGCTACTTCATGGAAATTAAAGGCTCTTTCATGGTGCTGCTCGTTGTGCTCGCCATTGCCTGCTATGCCATGACTCTCGGCCCGGTTGCATGGGTGCTCATCGCCGAGCTTTTCCCAAGCCGCGTGCGTGCCGTGGCTGTAGCCACCTGCACTTTCGCACTCTGGGTGGGAAGCACCACGCTCACCTACACATTCCCCCTCATGAACAATTCGCTCGGAAGCTACGGAACATTCTGGATTTATGCCCTCATCTGCGCTGTGAGCTTCATCTACTTCTTCCGCGTGTTGCCTGAAACTAAGGGCAAGTCGATCGAAGATATCGAAAAAGAATTCTCAAAATAACACAACCCTATTACTCATTATCAAAATTCAAAATCTAAATAAGCAACAATTATGGTTAAAGCATGGAAAGAAAAGGTGGTAATTCCCACATACGAAGTCGGAAAACCTGAAAAGAACCCGATTTTCCTTGAAAAACGTGTGTATCAAGGTTCAAGTGGAGTTGTCTATCCCTATCCGGTTATCGAGTCGATGGCTGATGAGAAGGTCGACAAGGAGTACAATGCAGTCTACATTGAGAACGAATACATCAAGGTGATGATTCTGCCCGAACTCGGTGGCCGTGTGCAAATGGCATACGACAAAATCAAGCAGCGTCACTTCATCTACTACAACCACGTTATCAAGCCTGCTCTCGTAGGTCTTGCCGGTCCGTGGATTTCAGGAGGTATTGAGTTCAACTGGCCTCAGCACCACCGCCCAAGCACCTACATGCCTGTCGACACTACCATCGAGGAGAATGCCGATGGAAGCGTGACTGTGTGGGTGAGCGAGATGGAGCGCATGTTCCACCAGAAGGGTATGGCAGGTTTCACACTGCGTCCGGGTTATGCATATCTCGAAATTAAGGGTGTGCTCTACAACCGCACCGAGGTGCCACAGACTTTCCTCTGGTGGGCTAACCCTGCCGTGGCTGTCAACGACTACTACCAGAGCGTATTCCCGCCCGACATCAACGCCGTGTTCGACCATGGTAAGCGTGCAGTAAGCTCTTTCCCTATCGCTACCGGTACTTACTATAAGATGGACTACTCTGCCGGTGTCGACATTTCCAACTACAAGAACATTTTCGTGCCCACAAGCTACATGGCTGTCAACAGCAAGTACAACTTCGAGGGCGGTTATGAGAACGACACCCGTGCCGGTATGCTACACGTTGCAAACCACCACATATCTCCGGGCAAAAAGCAGTGGACTTGGGGTAACGGTGACTTCGGTCGCGCTTGGGACCGCAACCTTACCGACGACGACGGTCCATACATTGAGCTTATGGCAGGTGTATACACCGAAAACCAGCCCGACTTCACTTGGCTCCAGCCCTACGAGGAGAAATCTTTCGTTCAGTATTTCCTCCCCTACCGCGAACTTGGCGTGGTGAAGAACGCAAGCAAGGACCTTCTCCTCAACATCGACATGGAGGCCGACGGACGCGCTCACTTAAAGATTTTCGCCACTTCACGACAGGAAGTCAATGTCACACTGCGCAACGACGACGGCACTGTGTACTACAGCAACAACGTGGTAATCACTCCCGAGGAGTTGCTCGATGAGTGTGTCGACGTAGCCGGTGCGCAGCTCTCGTCGCTCAACATCGAAATCACTGCCAATGGCTGCGAACTCCTCTGCTGGCACAGCGAGCCGGATGAAGTTCGTCCTATACCCGATGCCGCTGAGGCTGCCCTCCTTCCTCACGAAATCAAGACTACCGAGCAGCTCTTCCTCACCGGTCTGCACCTTGAGCAGTATCGCCACGCTACATACAACCCGGTTGACTACTACGAGGAGGCTCTCCGCCGCGACCCGATCGACGTGCGCTGCAACAACGCCCTCGGTCTGTGGTATATCCGCAAAGGCCGCTTCGCACGCGCCGAAAAGCACCTCACAACAGCTGTGAAGACTCTCATGAAGCGCAACCCCAACCCCTACGATGGCGAACCGATCTACAACCTCGGTCTTGCTCTCAAGTATCAAGGTCGTTTCGATGAAGCCTACAACCGCTTCTACAAGTCGTGCTGGAATGGTGCTTGGCAAGATGCCGGCTACTTCGCTTGCGCTCAAATCTCGACAATGCAGAACCGCCTTGTCGACGCTCTCGACGAAAACGACCGCTCGCTCATACGCAACTGGCACAACCACAAGGCTCGCGCGCTGAAGACTGCAATTCTTCGCCGCATGGGCAACAACGATGCCGCTCTCGCTCTCATCGAGGAGTCATTGAAACTCGACCGCTTCAATTTCGGTTGCCTCTACGAGAAATATCTCCTCACTTCCGATGCTGCAACTCTCGACCTCCTCAAGGAGCTTATGCGTGGCGAGGCTCACAACTACGATGAGATTGCACTCGACTACTGCGCTGCCGGATGCTGGAATGAGGCTGCTTCGCTCTGGAACGTTGCAATTGCCGAAGGTGCTACCACTCCTATGACGTTCTACTACCTCGGCTGGTGTCTCACACAGGGCAACCTCGAAGGTGCTGCCGATGCTTTCGCTAAGGGCGCAGCCGCTTGCCCCGACTACTGCTTCCCCAACCGCCTCGAAGCTATCCTCGCTTTGCAGTGCGCTATGGCCAACAATGCTGCCGATGCAAAGGCTCCATACTACCTCGGAAACCTCTACTACGACAAGCGCCAGTACGACCTCGCAACCCAGGCGTGGGAAACTTCGGCTGCCATCGACGGTAACTTCCCCACTGTGCTCCGCAACCTCGCTTTGGCTTACTTCAACAAGCAGGACGACCACAAGCGTGCACTCGAATTCATGGAGCGTGCATTTGCTCTCGACGAGAGCGACTCGCGCATTCTCATGGAGCTTGACCAGCTCTACAAGCGTCTGCACCACTCTCACGCCGAGCGTCTTGCCAAGCTTCAGAAGCACCCCGAGCTTATCGCTCAGCGCGACGACCTGCTCCTCGAGGAAATCACTCTACTCAACCAGACCGGTCAATATGAGCAGGCTAAGCAGCTTCTCGACTCCCACATATTCCACCCCTGGGAAGGTGGCGAAGGCAAGGTGCCTGCACAGTACCAGTTTGCTCGCGTCGAAATGGCTAAGATCGCTATCAGCGAGAAACGCTATGCCGATGCCGTGGCTCTCCTCGAAGAGTGCCTCGAATATCCTCACCACCTCGGCGAAGGAAAGCTCTACGGTGCTCAGGAAAGCGACTTCTACTATCTCCTCGGTGTGGCTCACAATGCCCTCGGCAATGCCGACAAGGCTCGTGAGTGCTGGGAGCAGGCTACTCTCGGTCCTACCGAACCTGCCGCTGCACTCTACTACAACGATGCAAAACCCGACAAGATTTTCTATCAGGGTCTTGCCCTACGTTGCCTCGGTCGCAACGATGAAGCCAACGGTCGATTCCACAAGCTCATCAACTACGGTCAGCACCACCTCTTCGCTGAGATTCGCATGGACTA
>CAMFSS010000266.1 GCA_945983195.1 uncultured Prevotellaceae bacterium
TGTATCAATGCCATTCCCAATGGGCTGATATGCCTGAAAGGAGGCAATCTCGAATCGGAACTGCATAAAATGAAGTCGCAGGCAATGGTTGAAAATCTTAGCAGCTACTTCAACGAAGAGTTTTTTGCCACCAAAAAAGTGGTCTATATTCCGCTATAACAGCAGTCAATTTATAGAGCAATGAACATATCAGTATTTATAGTGAACCACGTTGCCGAAAATTGCTACATACTGTGGAACGGAAAAGGCAGCGAAGCCATCATAATAGACCCAGGAATGTGCAATAAGAGGGAGCGAGATGCTGTGGACCGCTTCATCAAGGACAACGATTTGCGGCTAAAGTGTGTGCTGCTCACTCACCAGCACTTCGACCATATTCTTTCAGCCTCATACTTGGCTGATAAATACGGCGTGGAGGTGCAGGCAAGCAAAGCCGACAACTATCTTGGAGAACGACTGCCGCAACAAGCTGCGGATTTCGGGCTTCCCTACGAATGTGAGCCAATAACCGTGACACACGGGCTGAAAGACCGAGATAAAATAGAGCTTAACGGCGAATATATAGAAGTTCTGGAAGTGCCGGGACATACACCCGGCGGACTTGCATTCTATCTGGCAGAGTCGGGTTGCGTGATAGCCGGCGATTCGCTATTCAGGCGCAGCATAGGTCGCACTGACCTGCCCGGAGGTGATGCAGACCAACTTATCAGCAGTCTGCGAAAACAATTGCTTTCTCTACCAGATGATACGGTAGTGTATTGCGGACATGGAGAGGCAACCGAGATAGGGGAGGAAAAGAGGCTTAATCCGTATATTCTGTATTACTGACGCAATAAATCGTGCATAACGAAGTTAAAAATAATACAGAGTGAGGGAAATTTTAATAACAAAATCGTGGAACATAAATTAAAAGCACAAAGATATGATTGAATATCTTGAGTCAATCGACATAGAAATATTTAAGATGCTGAATGCACACTACAATGCCTACTTCGACCAATTCATGTGGCTTGTGTCGTCGCGATTGGCATGGATACCTATGTGCCTTGCTCTGCTATGGGTGATATTCCGCAACAATTGGCGAAATGGCGTAGCAGCATTGATATTCATAGCTATAACAATTACACTGTGTGACCAGATTGCTTCTGGAATCATAAAGCACGCCGTGGAACGGTTGCGCCCATCACGCACAGAAGAGCTGATGTCGATAGTACATACGGTAAATGGATACATAGGTGGGAAATACGGATTCGTATCGAGCCATGCATCAAATTCATTCGGAGTGGCAATGCTGCTGTCACTTCTGATTAAGGACAAAGTATTTACTTGGCTTATGTTTGCATGGGCATTAATTTTGTCGTACAGCCGAATATATCTCGGTGTACACTTCCCCGGAGACATACTTGGGGGCTTTGTAGTGGGATTTGTAGTAGTAGCAGTACTGTATAAGATATACCGCAAACTTCTGACGACTAAAGCCCGGCTATACTGCACTATTGATGTTCCCACGCCGCAGCAGACAAACCTAATGAAATGGTCTATCTGCGTGAATATGTGTGGATTGCTCATTTTGGCAGCCATTCTATGTTTTACGACATAAAAAAAAGTCTTGATTTTTTTTGGTTGTTACAAACATTGTTTCTATTTTTATAAAAAATTTCAGAATTACAAAAAACATAATATACTAACAAATAAAAACTAACAGTATCATGACTAAAACAATCACATTTAACGAGCTTCGCAGAATCAAGGATTCTTTGCCAAGCGGCTCAATGGGCGTAATTGCAGACAAGTTGAATGTCACAGTTCAAACAGTGAGAAATTACTTCGGTGGTTCGAACTACGAGTATGGAAAGAATTGTGGCATACACATTGAGCCGGGACCCGATGGTGGCATAGTGATTTTAGATGATACGCAAATATACGACATGGCTATCGAAATTCTTGAGAAGCAGAACAAAGAAGCCTAAATTTGCGTTACAACAAAGAAGACAACAAAAGAGAGATAAGACGGTAGCCACACAGATGACACCGTCTTATCCACTTTTAATAACATAACAAACAAAAACATCAAGGCTATGACGAGCGGAGACAAATTGATTACAATCGCCATTCACACCTACGAGAAGGCTGTAATCCTAAAAACACTATTGGAGCGTGAAGGCATTGAGACGGTGATTCATAACGTAAATCTCATACAGCCCGTCATATCATCGGGTGTGAGAGTACGAATCCATGAGCGCGACTTGCCTATGGCATTACGCATCATAGAGTCTGCCAACAATACAGAAGCAGAGCACGCAGCCGACAACAACACGGTGCTGATTCCAGTGGATTTCTCCGACTACTCGATGAAAGCCTGTAAACTCGGTTTCGATTTTGCATATCGCAGCAGGGGAGAAGTGGTGCTTTTACATTCATACGTCAACACACCTTATTCGGAGATTATGCATTTCGCCAGCGAGGAATTGAGGCCTCCACGCGCACGATGGGAGATCCATCGGTGAAGGTTCCAATAATTCCGATAGTAGAGCGATAACGCACTGCCGACTACGACAGAGCCATCGCCTCACTGCTCGACTACTGCCAAAAACGCTATAGCAACGTGACATTTGAATGTGTCGATATTCCCGAAAAGGATTTTGTGGCAGGCTTCGACAAATATGTGAAAATGAATCAAGTGGATCTGATAGTGATTCCCAACAAAAAGAAAAACATATTTGCACGACTTTTCAATCCAAGCGTTGCACACAAAATACTGTTTCTAACCGACACGCCAATGCTTGTTGTGCCGGTGTGATGACAATTTGCAGAGTTATAAATCAGAAATTCTGGGCACTTAAATGTTAAATCTTAAAAAAATACTAATTGAGAAGAATTTTGAATGGTGAATAAATGAGAAATTCTTTGTACTTTTGTGGGCAATAAAAATAAATCTACATTTATGTCATTTATTGCAGATAGAGTAAAAATGGAAGGACTCACATTCGATGACGTCCTCTTGATTCCGGCATATTCGGAGGTGTTGCCGAATAATGTGAATCTCAAAACAAAATTCTCACGTAACATAACACTTAACGTTCCGCTCGTTTCGGCCGCTATGGACACCGTAACTGAGTCGCAGCTTGCTATAGCAATAGCACGCGAGGGTGGAATCGGAGTAATCCACAAGAACATGAGCATTGAAGAGCAGGCTCGACAGGTTCACACTGTGAAGCGTGCAGAAAATGGCATGATTTACGACCCCGTAACCATCAAGCAAGGTTCAAGAGTGATAGATGCACTCAACATGATGAGGGAATACAAGATCGGTGGAATTCCTGTAGTCGATGAAGAACTCAAACTCGTTGGAATAGTCAACAATCGCGACGTCCGCTTTGAAAATAATCTCGACCGAATAATCGACGAGGTGATGACAAAGGAGAACATAATCACTACCAGCCAGTCGACTAATCTTGAGGAAGCAGCCGAAATCCTCCAAAGTCATAAGATAGAGAAATTGCCGGTGGTTGACTCGAATGGCCGCCTGATTGGTCTTGTCACCTATAAAGATATAACCCAAGCTTAGTAAACACCTACCGCATGCAAAGACAGTCTTGGACGACTGCGTGTGGCAGCAGGAATCGGAGTAACAGCCGACAGCCTTGAGCGTGCTACTGCACTCGTCAAGGCCGGAGTAGACGCAATAGTCATTGATACAGCCCACGGACATACCAAGGGTGTTGTGGAAGTGCTACGCAAAGTGAAAGCTGCATTCCCACAGATAGATGTAGTGGTAGGAAACATCGCCACAGGTGAAGCAGCAAAATATCTCGTAGAAAATGGAGCAGACGGTGTCAAAGTAGGTATCGGCCCGGGTTCAATTTGAACGACACGCATTATAGCAGGAATTGGAGTACCACAGATTTC
>CAMFSS010000267.1 GCA_945983195.1 uncultured Prevotellaceae bacterium
CCCCGCCCGCCAAATACGACAAACAGATAGTCGACACCATATCCATCGTTGGCCTAGAGCGAGACGTCGACGGTCTTGTCGGCAATTGTCACCGCGTCTTTTACCATTTTATCGGCATTTGAGGTGCCATGTGCATCGGTCTGTGAGTAGTCGATGGTGAATGGTCCCGCCACGTCGAATTGCAAGTTGATTAACCCCATCGAGTTGTCGGAAAAATAGTCGTGTATGCTTCCGCAATAGGGGTCGATGATATTGCCCGGATTCGACTGGTCAGGAACACCGGGATAGTTTTCCATATTGAACAAGTCGGTAAAGACGGCATTTATGTCGCTTCGTGAGAATTGACGGTCGTTGAACTGCACGAGCAGCACCAGGGCACGGATTGGAGTGTTACCGTAGGCTTTTGGGCGCACTGCACGGTGTGATGCAGCCTTGTCGCGCACCGACTTGATGAGGGCATTGTGGCTTTTTCGCGCCGAAGCCGCCGAATTGCCTGCGTCTGAGTCGGTGAGATAAGGTCTTATCGTGCGCAGAAAAGCTCTCTCGGCTTGGCTGCGGGCATCAGCATCGTGGGCAATTTGCTGCGTAGCAACAAGGGCACCGCTCTCGTCAGCGGAGGCATACACATAGAAGCCGGCTTCGTCTTTCACCACGGTGTAGCCGTCGGCAGTAGTGGTGAAGTGCATAAATTCATCGCCATGCAGTTGCACGGTGACAGTAGTGCCGTCGGGCTGGGCGATGGTGGCACTATATGGAGAGGCTGGTATGGCATTGGCAATGGCGCAGATTGCCGCGAAAGCTATAACAAGGGCAAATTTTTTCATAGCGAGGTAAAAATCTAAAAAATTGCATAAAATGATGATGCAAATGTAGCGAAATTTTGGTAATGGTGATAAGTGTGATGAGAAAAATGTGGCATTGGTTTTTAACTTTTTGTAGATTTGCGCATCAAAAGGGCAGAAAGCAGCCAATGAAGGAGGCTTTCGGAAACAACATAACTAAATCGACAGAAATGACCGACGAAAAGAATCTCATAGCACGCCTGAAATCGGCAGAGGAGCGAAACGAGGCATTCGGCGAGCTGTTGAAGGCCTACGGCGACAAGCTCTACTGGCACATTCGCCGCATCGTGGTGAGCCACGATGATGCCGAGGACGTGATGCAGGAAACTGCCGTGAAGATTCTCACTGGGCTCGACGGCTACCGTGGCGACAGCTCGCTTGCCACATGGCTCTACCGCATTGCCACGAATGAGGCTCTGCTGCATCTGCGCCGCGAGTGCCGCCTATTCCAGTCGCTCGACTCGCTTGGCGAGACGCTTGCCGAGCGCGTGGCTGCCGAAGCCGATGTCGATGCCGACCGTGCTACGGTGGTGTTCCAGCAGGCGGTGGCACTGCTCCCCACGCAGCAGAGGCTTGCATTCAACCTCCGCTACTACGACGAGATGCCCTACGAGCAGATGGCACAGGTGACGGGCAAGTCGGTAGGATCGCTCAAGACGAATTACCACCTTGCGGTGGAACGGATAAAAAAGTACTTAAAGGAGAATATGATATGAACGAATTGATTGAAAAAGTGGGGAAACGGCTCCCCTACAGCGAGTCGCCCTCATACGTTGACAATCTCGTGGAGCAAAGCCGCATTAATGCCCTCGCACAGGCTCCCTCGCGCAAGCGGCAGCGCGTGCGCCGCCTGTGGCTCACGGCAGCAAGTGCAGCGGCGGTGGTGGCTTTAGTGGCTACTGTGGCACTGCGACTCGCATTCACCGCCGGATATGGGCAGGAGCAGTTGCTGTGCAGCGTGGAGACGGTGGAGCAGAGCGCACCACTGAGTGAGGTGCTCGCCTCGATGACCGACGAACAGCTTGCCGACATTGCCTATTTTCCCACCGACGACATTCCGGAATACTGAGCCGGAAGTGCAGCCGCACCACATGAATCACAAAAAACAGACTGAAATTATAGAAAACAACAAGCAAACAAGATTGATTATGAAACGACTGATGATTTTCGCAATTGTTGCGATTTCGGCACTCACCATGATTGCCGACGACCAGAAAAAGCAGCCCAAAGGGCAGAAACTTTCACCCGAAGAGCGAAAGGCTCAAATGCTCAATGCTCGCGTAAAGACGATGAAGGAGAAACTGCTGCTCACTGCCGAGCAGACCGACAAGTTCATTCCCATCTATCAGGAATATATGGACGAAATGGGCAAGCAGTTCGGGAAAGGCAAGGCAAAGAAAGCGGAGGTGCGTACAATCGAAGATGCACAAAAGCAGGTGATTGAGGGTCTTGATGCCAAAGCCAAGGTGATTGAGGTGCAGAAGCAGTTCATTCCGCGCTTCGCCAAGGTGCTCACTCCTCAGCAGCTTGTGAAATTCCTCCCCGTGGAGAGCGAAATGCAGCGCATGGTGCGCAAAGAGCGTATGCAGCGCATGGTGCGCAAAGAGCGTATGCAGCGCAGCAAGGACTCCCTGCGCATAAAGAAGAAAGCCCGCAATGAGCGAATAGGCAGGGCAAAGGGAATAGCTCCCAGAGAGTGATTCCATTAATTGAAACTTAGTTTTTCGTTTTTCCGGCGGCGACTGCTCTGCTATGCGGGCGGTTGGCCGCCGGAGTTATTAACAAAAAAGGCGAGTTATCAACAATTCCGGCATTTTCCGCCCAAAACATTTGCACTATGTGACTTAAAATTAATTCCTTTGCAGTGTGAAATATGATAACATCTGTATTTATATGGGTAAAATTATAGCTATCGCAAATCAGAAAGGCGGTGTGGGCAAGACCACCACTTCAATCAATCTTGCTGCATCGCTTGCCCATTCAGGCAAAAAAGTGCTTATTGTAGATGCCGACCCGCAGGCCAATGCTACTTCGGGTCTTGGCGTTGACTTCAAGAAAATGTCGTCGTCGATTTATGAATGTCTGGTCGACGACTACCCAATCAATGGCACACAAGTGTCGACCTGCGTGAAGGGGCTCGACATAATCGGCTCGCGCATCGACCTGGTGGGTGCCGAACTTGAACTTATCAACAAGCCCAACCGCGAGCGTGTGCTGTCGCGCCTGCTCGCCTCAGTACACGACCTCTATGACTTCATACTCATTGATTGCAGCCCTTCACTGGGGCTTATCACCGTGAATGCACTCACTGCTGCCGACTCGGTGATTATTCCGGTGCAGGCCGAGTATTTCGCGCTTGAGGGAATCAGCAAGCTGCTCAACACCATACGCATAATCAAGTCGAAGCTCAACCAGCACCTTGAAATTGAGGGATTCCTGCTGACGATGTACGATGCACGTCTGCGCCTTGCCAACCAAATCTATGAGGAGCTGAAGACGCACTTCGGCACAATGGTGTTCGACACGGTGATTCCGCGCAACACGCGTCTGAGCGAAGCTCCGAGCCATGGGCTTCCTGCCATTCTCTACGACCCCACAAGTCGCGGTGCCACAAGCCACTTGCAGCTTGCCCGCGAGCTGATTGCCCGTAACCGCACGAGAAAGTCGGCATAACCAAAAATTGAAAAACTATGTTTTTCTTTTTGATTCTGCCTCATTTGTTGTAACTTTGCAGACAAAAGGAACGATTATGTCAATGAAACGCAACGCTTTGGGACGCGGGCTCGACTCGCTCATCTCGATGGACGACATCCAGACGAGCGGCTCGTCGGCTATCAATGAGATAGCTATCGACCTGATAACTCCCAATCCCGACCAGCCACGCACATTCTTCGACGAGGAGGCTCTTGAGGAACTTGCCATGTCGATTCGCGAGCTGGGCATCATACAGCCGCTCACCTTGCGCAGTGTGGGCGACAATGGCTCCCAGCTTATATCGGGTGATCGCCGCTACCGTGCGGCCAACGTTGCCGGTCTAGACTATGGGGCGGGCTAGG
>CAMFSS010000268.1 GCA_945983195.1 uncultured Prevotellaceae bacterium
GGGCTTACAAAGATGGCAAAGCGTATTTCTGCTTTTGGCGGCAATCTTGATGGGAATCTACACATTCTCTCCGATTGCGACAGTGACAGTGGCAGAAGCGGAAAATGAAGTGAGCATGCTTGGTACCGGTGCTGAAGGCGGTGCATATATGTGGGGTTTCTTCGGAGTCTCGGCTTTGACGGCATTGCTTGCCCTGGTGACAATTTTCAAGTTTAAGACGCTCAAGTTGCAGCGTCGGTTGTGCATTATTTGCGGTGGCATCACTGCGGCACTCATTGTGTCGCTGATGATTTTGCTCTTCAATCTCGATTGCGACTCAATTAGTCTGAAGATGACAAATGTGCTTCCCATAGTGGCTATACTCTTGTTTTATTTAGCCGACATGGGCATATCGAAGGATATAAAGATTTTGAGCAGCTACGACCGAATCAGGTAATTTTTTTGCGCAATCAAAATATACTTACAATAATACTTTTCACATCTACAATTAAAAACTAATACTTCCATACTATGATAACAGCAATGATAGCTATCTTTGTGATTGGTTACATATTGATAGCACTTGAACATAAACTGGAAATTAACAAAGCGACGTTTGCACTGATGATGTGCTCGCTTCTTTGGACTGTGTATGCCTCATCGGGAATGTGCGAAGATGTGGGTGGTGCAATTATAGAGCAGCTTGGTGACACGTGTGAGATTTTGGTGTTTCTCATCGGCGCAATGACGATTGTAGAACTTATCGACAAGTATGAGGGCTTTAATTTCATAACCAAGTATGTGAAGGCGCGCAAGAAGAGAAAGCTGCTTTGTGTGCTCACCGTAATCACATTCTTCATGTCGGCAGTGCTCGACAACATGACTACTACGATCATTATGGTCATGCTGCTGAGGCGTATGCTTATCCGCAAGGACGACCGATGGCTCTTTGCAGGAGTGATAGTGATTGCCGCAAATAGTGGCGGTGCGTGGTCGCCAATTGGTGATGTCACCACCATTATGCTCTGGATGAAGAATAACGTCACCACCGGTGACCTTGTTTTCAATCTGTTCATTCCGTGTGTGATATCCACCATTGTGCCATTGTGGATGGCCTGCAAGATGATTAAGGACGATGGAATCACGCAATCGACTGTGAAGGTGGCATCAGCTCCCGACCCGCAGCTTGTGACCGTGAACCAGCGTCTGAGTAAGCTGGTGCTTATTTCGGGCGTTGCCGGATTGCTGTTTGTGCCGGTATTCAAGACGCTCACAGGGCTTCCTCCATTTATGGGAATGATTCTGTCGCTTGGCGCATTGTGGCTTCTCACTGAGATAATCGTGCGCAAGTATCACCTTGACTCCTCGATTGAGGGACGTGTGTCGCAGGTGGTGAAGCACATTGATATGCCTACCATACTTTTATTTCTGGGAATACTGATGGCATTGGGTGTGCTTCAAGAGGCAGGAATCTTAAGCAACATGGCAGCGTGGCTCGACAACACCATACATGAACCATATCTCATCAGCTCTGCAATCGGTGTGCTGTCGTCGATTGTCGACAATGTACCGCTCGTAGCAGCGTGCATCAACATGTATCCGGTGGTTGACCCTGCCACACTTGCTGCAGCAGCCGATCCGGCATACGAGGCACTTTTCGTGCAGAACGGACTTTTCTGGCATTTGCTCACATTCTGTGCAGGCGTTGGCGGCAGCCTCCTCATCATTGGCTCGGCAGCCGGAGTTGTAGCAATGGGAATTGAGAAGATTCAATTCTGGTGGTACTGCAAGAAGATTACACTGCTTGCATTCGCCGGATATGTGGCAGGCATTCTGGCAATATGGCTCCAGTGTTTCATATTGGGGCTGTAAATACCAAGTGGTGAAATACTCATTTTTAGGTATTGCAGAATGTTGATGAATTCACTAATTTTGCTGCCAAAGAGTATTCATCACGAAAAATGGACATATCAAACAGATACATCGCTTCCGACAAACTCAAAGACCTGATAAGCGACAATTGTCGACTGCTGATGGTGCTTAACAGGTTTGGAATATCGCTCGGATTTGGAGAAAAAACGGTCAAGGAGGGTTGCGAGTCGCATGGAGTAGACGTTGCAACGTTCCTTGCCGTTGCCAATTTTATAGGGAAAGGAGATAGAGAAATAGAGGGCATATCACTGGCTTCGCTGATAAGCTATCTGAAGCAGGCACATGTGTATTTCCTTGATTATGTGTTGCCCATGATTAGGCGCAGGCTCATTGAAGCCATCGACTGCTCTGGAAGTGATGAAGTAGCTTTCCTGATATTGCGTTTCTACGATGAGTATGTCGTGGAAGTTCGCCGCCACATGGAATACGAGAACCGCAAGGTGTTCACCTACGTTGAGGCACTGCTGCGAGGAGAGAAGGACTCGCGCTATTCTATTACCCTCTTTGCCGAGAAGCACAATAATATGGACAAGAAGCTGAAGGAGCTTAAGGACATCATTGTGCGGTATTATCCGGAACAGAGCAACGACCTACTGACATCGGTGCTGTTCGACATTATCAACTGCGAGCAGGATCTCTCGCAGCATTGCGAAGTTGAGGACTACATCTTTGTGCCGGCAGTGAAGAAACTGGAGAATTCCGACAGCCTTAAAGATGTGGACAATAGCTATGAAGCAGCAGGGGAGGAAAAGGCGGAGAACGATCCTCTGCGCGTGCTCAGCCAGCGTGAACGTGAAATAGTGGAGTGTGTAGCTTGTGGCATGAGCAACAAGCAGATAGCCGAGAAGCTGTTTCTGTCGATTCACACCGTTACTACACATCGCCGCAACATTTGCAGCAAGCTACAGATTCACACGCCTGCCGGCATTACAATTTTTGCCATCGCGCACAAACTTGTGAAGATTCAAGACATCAAGTTGCCAAACAGATATTAACCCGGCTTTCAATCTGCACCGGTCAGGACCCATAGCTGTGAAGTCCGCCGAGTAGGTAATTTACGCCGAAATAGGTGAACAGCACAGATAGGAATGCCAATAGCGCAAACCAGTGAAAGAATACAGGACGGCAGAAGCAGCGCAGCCACTTGCAGTGCAATGCAGTGGAGTAGATTAGCATAGTGATTAAAGCCCATACCTCTTTAGGGTCCCAGCCCCAGTAGCGTCCCCACGACACATTAGCCCACACTGCACCGATGAATATTCCGGCAGTGAGGAGAAAAACTGCGGGGTACAGCAAAATGCGTCCGGCTACTGCCGACTGTGCTACCCATGCTTGCGGCAAGTGCACGAACCGGTGCATGACAAGAGCTGCTGCACTATTCAGCATAACGATTGCAAACAGAGCGTACGCCATCATTATCACAGCCACATGAATGCTTAGCAGTGGAGAGTTGAGTACCGGCATCAGTGGCGTGATTTGCGGATTCTTCTCGGCTATGTGTGCAGCAAGCATCACCATTCCGCAGAGTAGTGTGCCAAGTGGCAGAACAAGCGGATAATGGCGTTGCAGCACGAGCGATGCAACTGCAATCAGCAGAGCCATGAAAAGCAGTGTGTCGAAGCCGTTGGAGAGTGGAATGTGTGCCCCTATTATCCATCGCATGGCGAAATCAAGAGCCAGCCAAATCAGTGCAGCAATCCCAAATATCTGCATTCCCAATGTGATACTGCGAGGAAGAGATGTGCCGCGTGCAGTGAACGATAATGACACTACCAGCATCAATAATCCAACCATTAATGTTGCAATGAAAAACAGCCGTGTGGAATGAAAACGGTTGTATAGGCACTCAACGCCGATTCTTAATTCTGAGGGCATCACGTCGGCAGCCTCTTTAGTCTGGAATTTTGCAATTTTTTCG
>CAMFSS010000269.1 GCA_945983195.1 uncultured Prevotellaceae bacterium
AATTTCTTTCGAATCGTAGTAACTCTTGATAAGTTGCTGTACTTCATCAATGGTTATGTCTCCCTCGATATGCTTGCGAGCAGTTTCAATAAGATATTCCGAGGGCTTTAAGCCATCTACAGCTTGGAGCCCTATTGCTGTCTGCCACGCATAACCTTTTTCACGCTTTTGAGGCTCGCTTTGTTGAATATATTCATCAAAGTTTATCATAAGACAATTTTTTTATAGTTTATTCTTAGTGTAGACCATAACTATCTTCCGACTTTTAATATTGGTTCATGCAACGATTCAGCCAAGCACACCGGCACCTTGGCGGACTATTTCGGGTTCATCGGTGGTGCAATCCACCACCGTCGACGGCTCTGTGCCGCCGTGTCCACCGTCAATCACCAGGTCGGCATCGCCCGCGAAACGCTCCGCTATCAGTTCAGGCTCAGTGAGGTAGTCAGCATCATCGTCATCATCGATGGTTATCGACGAAGTCATATGCGGTTTGCCTAGCGCCTGCACAAGAGGCAAAGCAATGTGATTGTCTGGAATACGCACACCCACAGTTTTTCGCCCCTTGAATGCCTTAGGCAGTTTCGACAATGCCGGCAGAATGAACGTAAACGGTCCCGGCAAATTCTCTTTGAGCAGACGGAAATTGGCATTTTCAAGTCGTGCATACTTCGCCACCTCGCTCAAGTCAGAGCAGATAATCGACAAGTTGGTGCGGTCCGACCTGATACCCTTCAGTTTGCAAATTCTTTCAATGGCATTATTGTTCAAGGCATCACAGCCAAGAGCATAAAGCGTATCGGTCGGATAAATCACTATCCCACCGCGCCGCATAGTGTCGGCAGCAAGTTCAATGAATCGTTCATTGGGATTATCCCTGAATACTTTAAGCAGTTTCATATTTTCAATTATCCTCCTTTTTCAGCACAAATCAGTCATTTCTCGGCTGCCCTATGGCATCACAATTGCAGTTTCCACCTCAGTAGCAGCAGTGTATCGGCGCAGCAAATCCACACTCCACTCCATTGCCTCATCAAGCGGCATTTCAGGTCCGAAAGCATTGATGTTCATCTGCAAAGTCGTAGTGTCAAGCGTGATTTTCGTGCGCTCCTCGTCGCTCGTAGGAGTAGCAATACCACCCAGTGCATCACGATACACCGGCAGCCCCTCAATATTGAGCACACCACGACCTATTCCCTCGTAGTGCTCTCCTGCTTCACCCACGCCCATCGCCATAGTGTCGCCCACAATCTTGTCGGCATCAAGTCCGCTGATGGCATAACCGCTCTTCAGCGACACCAGATTGATGATGTCAACCAGCGCATTAATGCGATAAAGCCCAAGCCCTCGAATCACGCGGCGGCACAGAGCCTCACTCGCCACGCGATAGCGGTTAGGGTCTTTGCCAAGTGCGCGATAAAGTGCGCGAGTCTGCGCCACGGCTGGACGCTTGTTCACGGCAAGTAGCTCATATTTCGAAGCAATCTCGGCACACTCCGCCTCAATTTCTCCCCACAGAGCTGCATCAGTGTCACAATTGTGCACAGCAGCACGAATCATTCCTATCTTCATATCAGGGCATACACCCTTGATTCTGTCATCAATAACAATCTTCGGTAACATACCTAATCAAAATTTGTTCTTACAAAAATAATGTAATTCATAGAATTTAGCTAACTTTACGCAAAAAATTATTTTTACTAAATATGAAAATAGGAATTATTGTGGCTATGAGCAAGGAACTTGCTCTGCTAACACCGCTTTTGGAAAACGAAAGTGCCACCACCATCGACGGCTATGAGTTTATAACCGGACAGATTGGACAGCACGAAATTATAGCCATGGAATGTGGCATAGGTAAAGTGAATGCCGCCATGGGCACCTACGCCCTATTATCTCACTTCTCCCTCAATCTGGTGTTGAGCACCGGCGTGGCAGGCGGTGCCGATCCGAGTGCCAATGTAATGGACGTGGTGATTGCCGACCGCATTGCCTACCACGATGTGTGGTGCGGACCCGAAACCATTCCCGGACAGGCTGCCGGAATGCCTGTGTTCTTCACTTCGTGCCCCGATGTGACTGCACTACTTCCTGAGTCCGACAGCGTAAAGCACGGACTGCTCTGCTCCGGCGACATGTTTATCGACAGCATCGAGCAAGTGCGCGAAATAAAGCGTAAATTCTCCGATGCACTTGCCGTCGACATGGAGTCGGCTGCCATAGCGCACGTTTGCTTCAAGAAGGGAGTGCCATTCTTCTGTATGCGCGTAATCAGCGACTCACCGGGTGCCGGACACAACAATGCCGTGCAGTACGACAACTTCTGGACCGCAGCCCCCGAGCACCCTTTCGCCCTTGTGAAAAAGCTGCTCCTCGCCCTGTAATGCATCTGTTTCTTTAATATTCAAGATAAACACAATAAAATGGAAAAAATCGCAAGTTTCACCATAAATCACATCAAGCTGCTGCGTGGCATCTACGTGTCGCGCAAGGACACTCTGCCTAATGGCGACGTAGTAACCACTTTCGACATTCGCATGAAGGAGCCAAACCGCGAGCCTGCCGTTGGGCAAGCCGCTTTGCACACCATTGAGCACCTCGCCGCCACATTCCTCCGAAACCACCCCGTATGGAAGAACAGAGTCATATACTGGGGACCTATGGGTTGCTGTACAGGCAATTATCTGCTTTTGCAAGGCGACCTCCAGTCGACCGATATCGTGGAACTGATGCAGGAAACCTTCCGCTTTATCGCCGAATATGAGGGCGATATTCCCGGTGCAAATGCCCACGACTGCGGTAACTATATGCTTAACAACCTTGCTATGGCAAAGTGGGAAGCACGCAAATATCTCGTAGAGGTACTTTCTGCCCTCACCCCAGCCAACCTTAACTATCCCACCGACTGAAAATTTCAGTCGTTAGACCACAAACTGTTCCAAACAGCACCATAATTATAACAAAAATACTGCAAAAGCATTTTCGTTTGGCATTTGGCACACTTTTTGATAGTTCAGAAATGAACATTTATACTAAATTTTGAAAATTATGATTTGGATTATTTTTATAGGAATTGCAGTGGTCAGCTACATTGTGCAGGCCAATTTGAAGAACAAGTTCAACCGCTATTCACACGAACCGCTTGCCGGCGGTCTTACAGGTCGTGATGTGGCAATCAAGATGCTTCGCGACAATGGCATTTACGATGTGCAGGTTACGAGCACTCCCGGTATGCTTACCGACCACTACAATCCTGCCAACAAGACAGTTAACTTAAGCGAAGGTGTGTATGGCTCATGCAGCGTAGCTGCGGCTGCCGTCGCTGCTCACGAATGTGGACATGCCGTGCAGCACGCCACCGCCTACTCTATGCTGCAAATGCGCTCAAAGCTTGTACCTGTAGTGAATTTTTCTTCGCAGATAATGTCGTGGGTACTACTTGCAGGCATTCTGCTTGTGCAGACAATGCCGCAAATACTCCTCATCGGCATCGTACTTTTTGCCACGACAACGCTTTTCAGCTTCATCACTCTTCCCGTGGAAATTGATGCAAGCCGCCGTGCCCTGCAATGGCTTAACCGCTCAGGAATCACCTATTCCACCACCCACAGCCATGCTCAAGACGCATTGCGCTCGGCAGCCTACACCTACGTTGTCGCAGCCATCGGCTCCCTTGCCACACTCATCTACTATGTAATGATTTTCCTCGGTAGCCGCCGCGACTAATTTTTTGGGGCACTTTTGCTCGCAAATTATAAAAAATGCGTAATTTTGCATCACAAAATTACGCATTTTTTATTTCATAGAATTAACGACATGGC
>CAMFSS010000270.1 GCA_945983195.1 uncultured Prevotellaceae bacterium
GCTGGGCTGGCGCGTGCCGCAGGAAACCAGCATGCAAGACTTCCGGTCCTCGCTCTCTAATGTTAAGTTGCGCCTTAGCTGGGGACAAACGGGTAACTCAAGCATCGGCTATCAGTCCATCAGTCTTTATAACGACCGCGACAGTTGGGGCAAACGCTTCAACCACGGCTTTGGCGGAACTGAATACATCGGCTTTCAGCTCACCCAGCTCGGAAACCCCAACATCACTTGGGAGACTACCACTGAGTATAATGCCGGTATCGACCTCGGCTTCTTCCACAATCGCCTGAACCTGACCGTTGACTATTTCAGCCGCGAAATATCAAATCTGCTCAACTGGCGCCCATTGCAGCACATAAGCGAAGTGCTCTCTATTGCCGACAATATGGGTAAGACTCGCAGCCATGGTCTTGAAATTACACTAAACACCACAAATATCGACAACCGCGACTTCACTTGGACTTCCGACTTCACATTCTCATTCTATCGCGACCGCTGGGAAGAGCGTGCCGAGGGATGGAGTCCTGCCGCCTACGAGCAATATAAGAGTGCCGTCCGTGCTTGGCATGGCTTCTATGTAGCCGATGGACTTGTTCAGCCCGGCGAGGAGATTCCATATATGCCAAATGCTATTGCCGGACAGATCAAAGTAAAAGATATAAATGGCTACAGCTATAATGCTGACGGCACTTTCAAGACCGATGAGCATGGTCTGCCTATTCTCACAGGCGAGCCCGATGGCAAAATCAATGATGCCGACCGCGTGTATCTCGGCTCGAGTGACCCGGGCTTCATCATGGGCTTCAATAACACATTGCGGTTCAAGGATTTCGACTTCAACATCTATTTCTATGGCCATTTCAACCAGTGGACCACCGGCAGCTACTACGACATGTGGCTCGGTTCAATTAGCTCAATCGATAACGGCCGCAATGTGCCTGTAAGCGCTTCTGAAATCTGGAGCACCGACAATCCTACCGGTTGGCGTCCCGGCTATGCCCAGATGTACAGCACCTACGATGCAGGAGCCACTACATTATACATGAAGAAATGCTGGTTTGTGCGTTGCCGCAATATCACTATCGGATATAACGTGCCGGTGAAAAAAGGCTTGTCGAAACTGCGCATCTATGCCGATGTCACAAATCCTTTCATGCTCACCAACTACAAGGGTCTTGATATGGAGACCGACGCCAACGACTCATCGTGGGCTTATCCTAATATAAGAAGTTACAACTTCGGTGTGGAGATTACATTCTGATAATCATAAGAAACAACAAATAACTCAAAAAGATTATGGCTAATAGATTTATATATGCATTGGCTGCATGCGCAGGATTGCTTGGCTCTACGGCATGCACCGACCTCAATTCAAATGTATATAGTGCCTACAACACTACTGTGTTCCCTCAGAATGAGGAAGATGTGAATGCCCTGCTCATAGGCGGAGTGTATGCTCCGTTCCGTTCAAATATGTTTGAAGGTCTTTTCTGCACGAGCAACCGCGGTGTGCAAATCTACAACGATATGTGTACCGACCTTGGCGATTGCCGTTGGCAAGACGTATATTGGTTTGACCTCATCAATGTGAATTTCAACACAAACCCAACAGATGGTGAGGGTCCTTCGCTCATCTACCGCAACAACATTTCTTGCCTATCGCGCATGAGCAATATCATCAAAACCGTGAAGGAGATGAACTCTATCTCCGAAGCCAACAAGACCAAACTCCTTGCACAGGCTTACTGCGGACGTGGCTGGCTTGCTTATATCCTCTACGATATGTTTGGGCGCATTCAGATTCCTACCGAAGAGTCGCTCAGTAATCCTGCTGCAAATATTATCGTGCCCCGCTCTACCGATGAGGAAACTGTGAAATATATCGAAGAAAACCTGCTCGAAGCTGCTAAATATCTTCCAAAAACTATTCCTTACGGTGATGCCGACTATGGCAGATTCACTGCCGGAGCTGCTTATACAATCCTTATGCACCTATATATGCACGAGGAGCGTTGGGCTGATGCCGTGGAAGTGGGGCGTGAGCTTATGAAACCCGATTACGGCTACCAGCTTGTACCCGATTACAAGGATATTTTCACCCTTGAAAATGAAGGTAACAAGGAAACCATCTGGGCGTGCACTGAAGACCACGGTATCAACGTTCAGCTGTGGCTGTCGGAGGTGCTGCCTACATCTTATCCCCGAAAGAATCCAAACATGCTGACGTGGAGTGGCTATCGCATGCCATGGCAATTCTATCACAGCTATGAACCGGGCGACCGCCGATTGCTTACCATTGCCGGAGAATACATCAGCAATGCCGGAGTGCTCTACAATGAGGCAAATCCGCGTGGAGAGCTCGATAAAGGAGCTGTTCCGGTGAAATATGGTGAAGACCCCGAAGATACAGGCTCGGGCTCGGCTATCGACTATATCGTGCTGCGATATGCCGATGTGCTAACCCTACAAGCCGAAGCTCTCGCCCGCAATGCCAACAGCGTGACACAAGAGGCTGTTGACCTGCTTAATATGGTGCGCCAACGCGCCGGAATCCCCACCTACAAAGTTGGCGACTTCGGCAGCCTCGAGTCGTTCTTGAATGCCGTTCTCACTGAGCGCGGTCACGAACTCTACTTTGAGGGATGGCGTCGCAGCGACCTTATCCGTCACGGAAAATTCATTGCCTATGCCAAGCTCTACAAAAAGAGCCGATCGTCAGCTCCTCACCTCTTTCTCTTCCCTCTGACCCAGAAAATAATAAATGAGGGTCGTGGATTGGTAATTCAAAACGAAGGATATTAACCACTAACATGACGGAAAATTTGATTTCTTCATTAATAGTTAGATAATAATAAATCATGCAGAGAAGGGTTGTGTTCAGTTTTGTGTAATGCAACCCTTCACTAATAAAGAAGCACATGAAGAAAGTTTTTGTTTCATTATCCATTGCAGTAGCTGCACTTGTCGCTCAGGCATCGCAACACCGGTTTTATGCCGATGAAGGCTTGGGCGCCGACTATTCGCCCGAAGATGTGGTGTGCAGCATCGACACCCAAATAAGCGGGAATGTGGAGACTTTAGTCGTCACCGTAAAAAACTGCCGACATACTCCTTTCCAGCCAACTAAGGCAGGCATTGAGCTTGGCATCGACACCTATATGGATCATTATCCGGAGTGGAACGACAAGTTTTTCCCCACTCTCATGATGTGTGAGCCTCGCCATTTCTATGGCTACCTGCAATCGCCTTCGGGCAGAATGAAAGCTGTAGCATCGGCTGATGCTGTTGCTTCGTGGAGCCTCGACTATAATCTCGGCTATCAAGACCCTGCCCCACACTGGTTTATGGGGCATCGCGTGAAGTCGCTCCGTATCGACCTGCTTGCCGCTCTGCCGCTTCCGGCCCATCACCCACAGAATCTGTGGCAATTGTTGCCTGGTGAAGAACGCACTTGGACACTGAAAATAATCGACATCAATGACCCTGATGATTTTGAAGCTACGGTGAGCCGCGAATGTAACATTCCTATGCTCCACCTCGACAACACTTCATCTGCGCCGGGTAACGCCATTACTTTTGAAGTGTATGGCAACAATCCTGCGGTTACAGTTGATGGCATAAGCGTGGCACTTTCGTCGATTGGTTCTCGCCTATGGCAAGCAAACTTCAAGGCTGCAAAGCCGGGATTATACAATATCGTTGTGACCGATGGCGACAAAACCGCACATGGCTGCATCATCGTGCATTAGCCTTGGAGACCCACTATGGAATTGGCTCGCGGAGGTGCACTACGGTACGCGCCGAAGGCTCGTGCCCACGG
>CAMFSS010000271.1 GCA_945983195.1 uncultured Prevotellaceae bacterium
CGGATAAGGCGTTTAAGTGACCACCGGCTCCGTGGTCGTGAATAGAAACGATAGGGTTGCTGTCGGACTCAGAGAGTGCACGAATCACATTCGAAACGCGCTTTTGCATCTCAGGGTTGGCACGCTGTACGGCATTAAGCTCGATAGAGTTGTCGTATTGGCCGGTATTGACTGAAGATACGGCACCTCCACCCATACCGATTCGGTAATTGTCGCCACCCATGAGCACTACTTCCTGATGAGGCTCAGGAGTTCCTTTAATCGCGTCGCGCTTATTGGCGAATCCAACACCACCGGCAAGCATGATTACCTTGTCGTAGGCAAATTGGTTGCCGCCCTCCTCATGTTCAAATGTGAGCAGGGAACCGCAGATTAGAGGCTGACCGAATTTGTTTCCGAAGTCGGAAGCACCATTGGAAGCCTTGATGAGAATCTCCTCAGGGGTCTGATAGAGCCATGGACGCGGCGGCATTGTGCAAAGTTCCCACTTGCGCTCGGCAGCGGTGCGGGGATAAGAAGTCATGTAGACGGCAGTTCCGGCAAGCGGAAGGCTTGCGCGACCACCGCCAAGGCGGTCACGAATTTCACCGCCCGAACCGGTAGCAGCACCATTGAAAGGCTCAACGGTAGTAGGGAAGTTATGAGTCTCGGCCTTGAGGGAAATGACGGTGTCGATATCCTTCACCTCGAAGAAATCGGGCTTTTCGGGATTGCGCGGAGCAAACTGCTCGATGCTCGGTCCCTCGACAAACGCAACATTGTCCTTGTAAGCCGATACGAGCGAATTGGGATTTTCCTGTGAAGTCTTTTTAATCATCTTGAAGAGCGATAGAGGCTTCTCCTCACCATCAATGATAAATTTGCCGTTGAATATTTTGTGACGGCAATGCTCGGAGTTGACCTGCGAGAAACCGAATACCTCGCTGTCGGTAAGTGGCCGTCCAAGCTTTTGGGCAAGCTGCTTGAGATATTCGATTTCTTCGGGGTTGAGAGCCAATCCCTCTTTGACGTTGTATTCCTCAATATTATCAATATGCACAATTTCTTCAGGAGTCTTGGTGATTTTGAAAGTGTCGCAATCGAGAGTATGGTAGACTCGCTGGAGCATTTTGTCGAATGTCGGGTTGTCATCATTGGCAATGGAGAACTCCTCAATGCGAAGAATGCCCGAAATGCCCATATTCTGGGTGATTTCAACGGCATTCGTACTCCAAGGGGTAATCATTTCACGACGAGGCCCAACAAAAGTGCCAGAGAGTGCTTTTTTCTTAAGAGGCTTGGCCCCGTCGAACAGCCATGTGAATTTCTCGATTTCGGAGTCGGAGAGAATGTGGTCGGCATCGACCGCATAAATAGTATTGGCTCCTTTTTTGAAGAATGCTATCATAATATAGTAATACTTGAGTGATGTGTTAAGTCATTATTTTATGGTGCAAAGTTACGCAAAAACATTCATTCTTGAAAACTTTTGCAAAAAGATATGACTAAATGAGGAATTACTCGGCGAAAAAATGTAACTTTGCCATTTAAGATGAAAGATACTATTATGCAAAGAATAAAGAAAACATTGTTTTCCATGCTGATTGTCTCCACGCTATGTGTGGGGGACAAAGTGCACGCACAGGTTGCATTCTCAGGGAATACGCTGCCCGTCTACAGCGAAAAACCTGCCGCAAGCACCGGGCTTAACAACATATATGTGCTCGACCACTGCGACGGCGTAACAATGAGCTATACTGCCTCGAATGCCCAAGCTGAAGTGACATGGTATAAATATGGAAACCAGGGTGGTGGATATGCCGAAGAAATTAGCGGTGTGGCAAAAGACGGTGCGGTGACATCGATTGCCGTGATCCCAAATTCGGGCTACATCATTGAGGAAGGGACCAATCGTACGTACGTGTGGGTGGTGAATTATATGGACTATTATCTCGACCTTGAATCGATTTCGCTTGATGCCGAGCAGGATTGCGGCACAGTGATGCTTAATGTGGCAGGTTCGGGAGCTGACATCAATTACTATACCATCACCGGAGTACCAAAAAAATTCGACCGTGAGATGCGTCTCACCTACAACACGCTTGAGTGGAATGATGATGAGCACCGCTGGAATGAGAAGCAAGTGGAGGAGAGTTATGATGTGCTAAAGCCAAGTATATCGGTGGCGGCACCTTTCTGCGACACACAATTTACGTTGTCGGGTGATAAATTGCTCCGTTTTTGGGATAATGAAATATATGTGGAGAGCAATACTTATTTCACGAAGTCGGTAGCAGTGGAGAGCATTGCAGCGCAGGAAGAGCGTGACAACTCCAATGAAAAGAAAGTGGAGAGTGAGTCGCTTGGAGGGTCGGCACCGGTAACAATAACGTTTACTGCCTATCCGACTGACGCTGTGGTGCATAAGGAGTGGCAGATGGCACGCGATGCAGAATTCAATGACATTATGCTTCGCAAGAATGAGGACGAAGTGACTAATACGTTCACTGATGCAGGTACGTTCTACTGGCGATACATAGGAACCAACGCTGAGGGTGATTGCTCTGCCGAGAGTGAAACTTACACAGTTTCAATAGGTACGTCGAGTCTTGAATGCCCCAATGTGTTCTCTCCAACATCGACCGAAGGCGTGAATGATGAATGGAAAGTGTCATATAAGTCGATTGTTGAGTTCCAATGCTACATTTTCAATAAATGGGGTGTAAAGATGTGTGAGTTTTCTGACCCATCACAGGGCTGGGACGGAAAATACAAAGGCAAATACGTGAAAACCGGAACATATTATTATGTGATTCAGGCACGTGGCGCAGATGGACGGAAATACAATCTAAAAGGCGATATAAACATAATAAACTACCGTAACAATGGTACGAGTGGCTCATCTGAAGTCACTGAGTAACTTTTACAAATATTATAAAAACAGAAAAAACAATATTATGCGAATAGAAAAAACACGACTGATGGCGTTCTGCCTATCAGTCGCTATGGCATGCTCGTGTGTAGCATCTGAAACAGGCAGTGTAACTGAAAGTTTTGCCGAAGTGGTCAATCCTGAAATCCCGATGAAAGCCACCCTTGCCGGTGAGCCGGTGAATCTTGACCGAATTGATATGGCAGAGCGACTCGACCGCGAACTGACAAACATAGTGTATGGGCATAGCAGCACTATGCTGATACTAAAGCGTGCAAATCGCTACTTTCCGGTGCTTGCCCCAATTCTTGAGAAGAACGGCGTACCTGTAGATTTCGTATATCTTGCAGCAATAGAGAGTAGTCTGAATGTGAGAGCATACTCTCGCGCCAATGCGGCAGGGCTAAGGCTATACCTCGCAGCTACGGCAAAGCAATATGGGCTGGAGGTAAACGATGAGGTCGATGAGCGTTATCATCCTGAAAAATCAACGGTGGCTGCGTGCAAGTACCTCAAAGCAGGATATAAGAAATATGGTCACTGGGCAACTGTAGCAGCATCATATAATGCCGGAATGGGACGTATATCGGGCGCACTTGAGAAGCAGCTTGTTGACAACTCATACGATCTTTATCTCAATGAAGAAACTTCGAGATATGTGTTCAGATTTCTTGCAATGAAGATGGTGCTCGAAAATCCGCAGGCCTACGGTTATCGCCTAAACGCATCGCAATTGTACCAGCCCATAGCTTGCAGAGAAGAAACGGTGAGCGGTAGTGTGGCAAATTGGAGCGAATGGGCAAAGGCGCGTGGAATAAGCTATGCTCAGCTGCGCGAGAAGAAACCAACCAAACGACCAACAACACTCACAAACAACCCAAACACAACTACCACAAA
>CAMFSS010000272.1 GCA_945983195.1 uncultured Prevotellaceae bacterium
AAGCAGGTATGCCTCCATCTCCAACTATAATAGCAGCGTGTGGCACAAACAACTTACGGAATTTTTCTATTCCATCAGTTCGCTTTTCAGCGTTGCTTTTCACCTCTATTGCCACTATTTTATCCTTTTTTCGAAGAATAAAATCAACCTCATCATTCCGCTCACGCCAATAGAACACATCTATCCTATGTGTAAATGCCTGACTAACAAGATGCGCTCCTATTCCTGATTCAAATATGTGTCCCCATTCTTTCCTATCTACAATTGCTTGACTGAACGTAAGAGGCGTGTACACCATCTTAAGGGCATTATTGAACACCTGAAATTTCGGAATGCTGGCTTTTCTGCGTGCCGCATCAATACTGTACTTCTGCAAACCACACAGAAGCCCGCTTTCTTCAAGCAGATTTAAGTATCCTGCAAGCGTTGCCGTATTTCCGGCATCTTGCAACGAACCAAGCATCTTATTAAGCGACAATATGTTGCCTGAATAAGCCGAGCCTAACTCAAACGTCTGCCTGAGCAAAGCCGGCTTGTTGATTGGAGTGTCAATAAGTATATCCTTATTGATAGTAGCATCTATAATTGCCGACTGCACATATTGGCTGAATCGGTCATCATCATCAATCAATGAGGCAGCTCCGGGATACCCACCGTAATATAAATATTGTTCAAGTGAGAATCCGAAACACTCGTTCATTTCACCGTAGCTCCAGTGGCTCATACGAATTTCTTCGAAACGTCCTGCAAGCGACTCCGACAGACCTTTTTCAAGCATCACGCGACTACTGCCGAGAAGAAGCACCTTTATGTTCCGGTCGTGAAAAGTATCATTGTCCCACTCCTTTTTCACCACCTCACTCCAGTTGGCTATTTTTTGAATCTCATCTATAACGAGAATAATGCTGTCGAGTCCTTTAGCCTCCTTAAGACTCCTTACTGATGCCCAACAATTTGAAATCCAGGCATAATTAGTTGCCGGCACATTGTCGGCCGAAAAGAAGCTGTATGGAAGCTCAACATCATTAAGAACTTGTTTCACCACAGTGGATTTTCCCCCCTGGCGTGGTCCCATCACCACCTGAATGAACTTTCTCGGCTCTTCAAGGCGACTTTTAATCAACTGATATTCAGTTCTTTTATACATTAGTTTACATTTTACGCAGTACATTGCGTATTTTTACGCAGTGCGCTGATAATTTTGTCATCGCTGCAAATTTACTAAAATTACTTTGTAAAACAAGCAAAAAGTCAACATTAATTCCGTTTACCGATGAAATTTTTGTGCGGATTTTGTAGCTGTGTAGTAATGTCACCGTTTTGTGAAGGGATTGTCATAATACTGTGACTTTTTGTAGGGAACTTTGCAGCGGAAAACCAAAAAACAGTATTTATTGATGACAAGAACATTTGCTTCTGAAAGATTCATTCTGAAAAAGACAATCGCCTTTGCCCTACTTGCAGCTATGGCTGCCACAGCACAAGCGGCAGTAATCAAGGGAAAAGTAACTGACGAGAGCGGTGAGCCACTGATTGGAGCCACCGTGAGAATCGAAACTGAATCAGCCCACACTTCAGCGGGCACTTCGGCTGTAAACACCACCACCAATACCGATTATTGATCTGAAAGGACAAATGTAGATTGGCAAGGATGTGATAATTGTTACAGCAATGTTATACGATTGTAATAAGGCAACAATAAATTTGCACTATCAAAACTAATGGAGTTTAGACGTGCATCGCAGCTCCGCAAGCCGATGCAAACACTCTCCCGGATAATAATTGACTGTAAAATATCGTTTATGCACGAAGTCCTTCGCAGCGATGCGAGGGACTTTCTTCTCTCGATGATTCCATTACCGCCCACTATTTTTTCAGCATTGTCTTCGATATGCGCAAAATTTTATCTACTTTTGCAAAAATTTATTATTAATGACTGAAGATATCGAAATGCTACAGATACAGGATACTCTCGTGAGCCTCGACATAGTGGAACGCTTCTTTATTTGCGACCTCGGCAAGTGCCTCGGCGAATGTTGCATCGAGGGTGATGCCGGTGCGCCTATCACCCGTGAGGAGTACGACAAAATCAAGGAAATTCTGCCTGAAATTTGGGACGACATCATGCCACAGGCAAAAAAAGTGATTGAAGAGCAGGGCGTAGGCTACATCGACGAAGAAGGCGACCTGGTGACACAGATTGTCGACGGTCGCAACTGCGTCTTCACATGCTATGGCGAGGGGGGAATGTGCCAATGCGCTATCGAGAAAGCCGAGCGCGGCGGACGCATTGTTTTCTTCTAGGCCCTGTCTTCCCTCCTCTAACCGCTGCGTTTCCAGGAAGTCTCGCGCTACACGGCTGTCAACTTCCACCGATGGAAAATCTGCAAGGCTGCCGAAGTGCTGGGGCGAGCCAAAGGCGTGCGCCTCTACCAATTCCTCAAGGAGCCACTCACACGCCGCTTCGGCGAAGCATGGTATGCCGAGCTCGAACAGGCATGCAAGCTCTATCTCGAACAGTATGGCAACTGATGCCACGCACCATCAAACACCATGCTGCACACCTCATCACACATTCCTTATGCCGTAATCTGTGGTTAAAAACGCACATTTTTATAAATAATTTTATTATCATTCTTTGATTTACGAAATCTTTTGTATATTTGCACCGTATTATTTTCAGCATAGCGAATTAAATTACACACCAATACTTAAAAACAACATTATTAATTCTAAAAAATTCTTTATTATGAGAAATTTTTACACTCTTGTAGCAGCCGCTTTGCTGCTCCCCGCAAGTGCTTTTGCAGAAGGAATCAATGTGGAAGGTGCCACACAGCTCTTCGACAAGAACATCTCAGAGTATTATGCCACCGACTACCGCAACACGCATGTTTCTCTCGCTGCTTGCGGTAAGGTCCTTGTACTCAACTTTGGTGACGGTACCACTCCCATCTACATCAACCCCCAAACCGGAGATAAGCTCGGAGAAATCAATCTCGGCTCTGCCGATGCCACCGGGTCTGTTGCCTCTGACTGCGCAGGCAACATGCTCATCTGCAACTTAAGTGCCAGCGGATCTACTTTCAAGGTATGGAAAACATCTTCGGTAACTGCCGAACCTGTTGAAATCATTTCTCTCGAGCACAACACAAGCCTCGACCTCGGTGCTCGCCTCCATGTGCAAGGCGATATCAATGGTGACGCACAGATTGTCGCCACAATGACAGGTCTTTACGCAAAGCACATCTATCGCTGGATTGTAAAAGGTGGCGTAATCGGTGAGCCTGAACTCGTTGCCCTCGAAGGCGTAGGCGAATGGTATCAAGGCAGCAGCAACGCCAAGGCAATCGCTCACTCTGTCAAGCCTGCCGACGGCTACTATGTTGGTCACTACCAAAACGGCGTTGATGAGTTCTACTATGTAAATGGCGAAACTCTCACAGCAACCAACTTCGTAAAGGAAGACGGTGAGAGCAATTGGGCTTTCGCTCCCAATGCCGGTGACTCTCGTGCCTACAACGGGAAGAACTACACAGCAGTGCTCGAGCTCAGCTACTTCACCGGTTGGGCTATTTCTTCCTATGTGTATATCTACGACACCACCGACCCCACAACTCTCACAGGATCAATTGCCACAAATGCACTCAAAGAAATCGAGATGACAGTGCAAACGGCTGCCGAAGGAGCTAATGCTGCCGAAATGGTTTCTGACAATTATTGCGACCCAACCGACGATGTCCTGCTCTTCCCCAATGGCGACAATCTACATGCCTACTTCGTATCGCCCTCCGACCTCACACTCAAT
>CAMFSS010000273.1 GCA_945983195.1 uncultured Prevotellaceae bacterium
ATCAAAGCCTTATTGCCACGAAAGCCAACCGCGTGGTGCGCGCGGCAGAGGGCCATGAAAGTCACCAGCGGATCGTGGATGCGGTGCAATTCGGCTTCATAGGCTTCGTCGGTGTAGGTGAGTTGTTTGAAAGTGCGAGCCGGGTCCACAAAATTGCCGGGATTGATGCGCACCTTGTCGGTCATTCGAGCAGCTTCAAAGGCGGCTTTAGGATTGAAATGAATATCGGCAACAAGCGGCACATTGCAGCCCTCGCTGCGCAGACGGCTTCGAATTTCGCCTATGCTGTCGGCCTCGCGCACACCCTGTGCTGTGAGGCGTACATAGTCGGCACCGGCATCGGCAATGCGACGGCACTGAGCCACGCTGGCATCAATGTCGTTTGTTGAAGTGTTGGTCATCGACTGCACACGAATCGGTAAGTCGGAACCGAGAGGAGTGTTTCCGATATTAACGGTAATCGTCGGGCGACGCTTGTAGTTCATAATCAATTGGTTTTGAAATTGTATTTTATTTCGCTGAGCTGTTCGTTGGCTTTGGCAATCTTCTGAGCCAGTCCTGCCTTGTATGCCTCAAAACGCTCAGCCACAGCTTCGTCGGAGAGCGCGAGCATCTGCATTGCAAGAATTGCCGCATTGAGAGATGCGTTGATACCTACCGTAG
Source organism: uncultured Prevotellaceae bacterium (assembly GCA_945983195.1). GTDB lineage: Bacteria > Bacteroidota > Bacteroidia > Bacteroidales > Muribaculaceae > CALZFJ01. The sequence goes on from CAMFSS010000273.1 coordinate 664, forward strand.
CAACGGGGATTCCCGGGGGCATCTGTACGATGGCGAGCAGTGCATCAAGACCCTCAATTGTGGATTTGATAGGCACGCCAATCACCGGGAGGGGAGTCATTGCAGCAATCACGCCGGGAAGGTGGGCTGCCATTCCGGCAGCAGCAATGATCACCTTTATGCCACGGCTCTTTGCGCCGTGGGCAAACTCCTCAACCTCAGTGGGAGTGCGGTGAGCCGACAGGGCATTGACCTCGAATGGAATTTCCATATCATCGAGGAACTTGAGAGCTTTTTCCATGATGGGCAGGTCGCTTGTGCTGCCCATAATCACACTAACTATTGGTTTCATTCGCAAATATATTTATCTTATATTTCGGTTATATACTAATCAATTCAGAAAAATCCCCCTTCAGGCGAGGAGCTTGGAGAGGGTGTAGACGCAGATGTAGCCATTGAGGAATCCGGCAACTACCTGCCAGAATGTGTGCCGCTGCATGTAGATGCGCGAGGTTCCGAGAATGCCGGCAAGAATGATGATGGCGCATATGAGCCAGTAGATATTGAATGCAGCAAGACCGTCCATGCGCAGACGCACCAGGAATGCGAGTACGCCCCCGATTCCAGCCATGTGCGCACTGATTTTCCACCAGAAGTTGACTATGGTGGCAATTACACACGCTGCTGCACCGCCCCAGGCAAACACTACAGCCCACTGCTGCATGTGAATGTGGGTGAGATAGAGCCCGCAGCCGGTGTAGCACAGAAACGCAGCGATGTAGGGCAGCAGACGCTCCTTGCGGTTGACGAGCCGCTTGTCTTCAATCACCTTGAGATTGTGCAGCACAGCTATCACCGTCATGGGCAGAATGCAGGTGATTCCAAAGACCACGAGCAGCACCACCATGCGGGTGCCTGTGGGCAGATAACACAAAATAGACACCCATAGCACCAGAAAGATGCCATAGGTGGGCATGAGCAGAGGGCTCAGCAGGGTTGAGAACAGTCGTGCTATTGTTTGCATATATACTTTCTTGTTTGTTATTTCATTCGTCGTGGTGCGGCACTGAAGCCGACACGCAAAGTTATATTTCCTTTCGCAAACGTGCAACCGGGATTGCAAGTTTTTCGCGATATTTAGCTATTGTGCGCCGTGCAATTTCGTAGCCTTTCTCGCGGAGCATGTCGCACAGCTTCTCGTCGCTTAGCGGACGGCTCTTGTCTTCGCCGTCGACGAGCTGCTGAAGCGCGCTGAGCACTTCGCGCGTTGATACCTCCTCGCCCGATTCATGCTTCATTCCTTCATTGAAGAAGTATTTCAGCGGGAATACGCCCCACTCGGTTGATACATACTTATTGCGAGTGACACGCGAGATTACCGACACGTCGAGCTCCACATCGGCTGCTATGTCCTTAAGCACCATCGGCTTTAGGTCGCCTGTGTCGCCTGTGAGGAAAAACAGCTTCTGGCGGTGCACAATTGCGCGCATGGTGCGGAACAGCGTGTCCTGCCGCTGGCGCAGCATGGCGATAAACGTCTGAGCCTTGGTGTATTTCTCCTTGATGTCGCCGGCGATGCTCCGCTCCTTGTCGGTAGTGGGCTTCTTGGCTGCGTACTGCTCATAGATAGTGGAATAGCTCTCGGATATCTGCAAGTCGGGAACGCTGTTGAGGAGAGTAAGGGTGAGGTCGCTGCCGTCGATTTCCACATTGAAATCGGGTGAAATCTGCTGGCTGTGACTGTCGTCGGCAACACCTGTAATGGTGTTGCCCGGCTTGGGATTGAGGCTTCGGATAAGGTCGAACACGCGACGCATACGCTCATCGTCGATGCCGAGCTGTGAGGCAATCTTGTCGAAATGCTTCTTCATGAAAAGGTCGAAATGCTCGTCGATAACCCGATAGGCGAGGAGCGAAATTTCATCGCCCTTTAGCCTCTCAAGCTGTAGCAGCAGACAGTCGCGTAGGTCGACGGCACCCACACCGGCAGGGTCGAGCTCGCGCACAGTCTGATACACGTGTTCCACCTCGCTGTCGGTCACATCAAGCCCTGTGTGGTCCATAATGTCGAAAGAAATCGACTCTATGCTGCGTTGCAGGTAACCGCTATCGGAAATGTTGCCGATGATGTATTGTGCAATCATCTGCTCCTTCTCCGATAGCTCACGCTCGCCGATTTGAGCCATAAGGTAGTCGATGATCGAATTTTCATTGACCGCCTCAGGCTCATAGTCGTCATCGTCGGAACTGCGGTTAGAGGCACTGAGGCGATAGTATGGAATGTCGTCCTCAGAGCGGTAGTCGGCTTTCATCATGTCGTCGGCAGTTTCGCGGATAATCTCGCCATCCTCGTCGCGGTCGACGTGCTCCTGCTCAGCAGGAGAAGAATCGGCGACCTCGAGTGCGGGATTTTCCTCGGTGGCGCGGCGCACCTCCTCCTCCAGCTCAGTTCCGGTCATCTCAAGCAGACGACCGAGAAGCTTTTGCTGGGGGGCAATCCACAGGCGAGTGGTCTGCCGCTGCTCCAAAATCTGTCGGTTATTGCTCGACATGACGGTTTCAGTTCTTTAGAGAGTAAGTAATAGTGGTGACAACGCGCAGCTTCTTGATGTAAGGAGTGTAGTTGTCGCGGTTCTCGATTGAGAATTGCCCCTGGTCGGCACTGATAATCTTCTTCAGCTCACTGTCGCTTGTGGTGGCAAACTGCTCGGCGGTCTTTTGCGCATTGTGGATAGCCTCCTGCATCATCTTGGGCTTGATTTCGCTGAACGAGGTGTACTCATATACGATGGGGTTTTCGTAACCGCCATCGACAATAGCCACGCCGTCTTTCAGCAGGTCGCCCTGCTTGGCAATTATGGAACGCACTTTTTCGACTTGCGCCGATGTGACGGTGATTACCGAAGTGATATTGTAGCGGTATGCCTTGTTGTCGGCACCATAACGCTCGGCCGACATGTCGATGACCACAGGCGGATTCCCGCTGATTTCGCTCTCCTGAATGCCATTTTGCTTCAGGAATCCGGTGATAATCAGGTTGTTTTTGTTGATGTCGCGGTAGAGCTGCTGCATATCGTTGCCAATCAGTTTCGACACAATGGGCCATGTGACCTTGTTGG
>CAMFSS010000274.1 GCA_945983195.1 uncultured Prevotellaceae bacterium
ATCGTTGCCGGCTTCGATGTGAATCCCGAGCTTATAGGCACCAGCATCTGTGATGTGCCCATCTACAGCATGGACGAGCTCGACGAGTGGCAGAAGGAGCTTGACACTGAGATAGGCATACTTGCCGTGCCGGCTGAGCACGCCCAAGATGCCACCGACACGATGATTGCGTGCGGAATACAGGCTATATGGAACTTTACGCCCTCACGAATAAAGGCGAGCAATGAGATAGTGATTCAGAACACGTCGATTTATGCGCACCTTGCGGTGATGTACAACCGTCTGGAGGAGCGGAAATAAAATTGTTGATTCGATGAAAGTTATAGTATTGAAGCATAATATAAAGCCATTGTGCGAGACGCGTCTCGACGAGCCACGTCCTGAGGTGGTGATGATGACCGACTCGTCGCTGCTCAAGAGCGGCAACCCATTCTTTGTGCCCGACTTTGCCGAGCACTTTGTGGCACACCCCTACGCTGTGCTTCGCATCAGCCGCCTCGGCAAGAACATTGCGCGGCGTTTTGCCTCGCGCTACTACGACGGTTTGACGGCGGGTTTCTTCGTTGAGGCACAGGGCTTGCGCGAGCGGTTTGGCACCGACGGTGCCGGGGCTGTTGCCAACGCTTTCGACGGAGCCGCCATTCTCGGCGACTTCTTAGCGCTGGAGAAGGTGTTCACTGAAAATTTTGAGGTCAAGATCAACGGAAAGATTATGCTGCTTTGTCCGAGGGCATTGCTGATGGTACTCATTGATGATATGATTGAATATGTGAGCCGGTATTTCACGCTGAAAATCGGTGACCTGATATACGTGTGCTGCACAGGTGCCAGAATGGAGCTTGTGCCCGACAGCGTGGTGAGTGCCAGCATCAACGGCAACGAAGTGCTTCACTTCAAGGTGAAGTGACCGGGAAAACTGAAACTTACACTTTTGCTAACGAAGACAAGAAAGATATATGAAAACTACAAGCAAACTACTTACTATTCTGCTCAGTGCTGCTGCATTGACCGCTTCGAGTGTGGAAACCGGTGCCGTGAATATGAACCACTATGCCGAAAATTCGAAGCTTGCGGCAGGCAAGTGGGTGAAAGTGTGCACCGACACTGAGGGTGTGCACGAAATCAGTTACGACCAGCTTGCAGCCATGGGATTCGACGACCCGGCGAAGGTGAAAATCTTCGGTTGGGGCGGCAATATCCTCTCGGAGTCGCTTGAGACGATAACCGTCGACGACCTCGTACAGGTGCCGGCAATCTGTGTGGCAGGAAAAATATGCTTCTATGCCGAAGGCACGATGAAACGCGATGTCTACTATTCCTCGGCTGCCGACTTCCTGCGCTACACGACCAACACATATTCTTCGCATGCCTACTATTTCCTCACCGACGATGCAGCATACGCTCCGCTTGAGCCGTCGGCTGCAAGGCAGTCGGCATCGGTGTCGGAGACGCTTACTACAAGCCACAACAGCTTCCACCATGAGCGTGAGCTGACGTCGCCCGGCTCGACCGGAAAGAGCATTCTCGGCGAGAATTTCGGCGTGACCAATTCGCTGAGCTTCGATGTGCATCTTCCGGGATTCGTCGATGGCAGCCCGGTAAACGTGTACACAAATTACGGCGTAAATTCCGATGAACGCTCGGTGTTGAGCGCAACAATCAACGGCAGTGCTGTGGCGTTTTCGTCGAATTCCAACCGCGTGAGTGCCTCCACCAGCGAATACACCTTCTACAATATCGGTCAGGCACGCGGCACCGCAGCCACGGTGAGTGCCCCCGATGGATTGCTCCGCTACAGCATGAGCCTCACCACTGAGGGCGAGATAACTCTGGCACTTCTCGACAACTTCACCATCACCTACAAGCAGCGCAACGAGCTTCCGGCCGACTCGGCGCAGCTCGACATGTACTACCTCAACCAGTCGAATTCATGCATCGAGATAGCCGGGCTTTCAGCCGATGCCATAGTGTGGAATGTCACCACGGCAGGCTCACCGAAGGTCTACAGCACTACTGCCGGAGGGTCGACGGTCAGCTTCAATGCCACGCTCTCGGCATCGTGCGAGCACCTTGTGGCATTCGACCCCACACGCACACTGCGGCAAATCAGCTCGTATGCACCGGTTGAGAACCAGAATCTGCACGCTCTTGCCACCCCCGACATGGTGATTGTAACCTCGCCGGGGCTGAAGGAGCAGGCACAGCGCATAGCCGACTACCACGCCACTGCCGACGGCATGGATGTGGCGGTGATTGAGCAGGAGAAGATTTTCAATGAATTTTCGTCGGGAGTACCCGATGCCACCGCACTGCGCATGTTTATGAAGCTGCTGCATCTGCGCAATCCCGAAAAGCTGAAATATCTGCTGCTCTTTGGCGGCGGAACATTCGACAACCGGCATCTGCTTGGCAAGAAGAGCGAGCATCTGCTCATAACGTTCCAGTCGACAACCAGCAATGTCGAGACCAAGAGCTACACGTGCGACGACTATTTCGGCATGCTTGCCGACAACACCGGCTACGCTATTGCATCGGCACCGGTGACAATAGCCGTGGGCCGATTCCCCGTGAAGACGGTGGAGGAGGCAAAATCGTCGGTCGACAAGCTGATGCGCTATCTTGCCGATGACTACGGCTCATGGCGCAACAATGTACTCATCGTTGGCGACCAGGGCGACAGCGACATGCACATGTATCAGGCAGAGGGCCTGATACAGATACTTAATGGCACTGACATAAAGCTGAACGTGAACAAGCTGTTTTCAGCAACCTATCCGCAGCAGGGCGACTATGCCATCGACTTCCGCAAGAAGTGGATTAACATGTTGCAGCAAGGGCAGGTGTTCATGACGTATGTGGGTCATGGAGGATCGACAGTATTAGGAAAGGAGACATTGCTATGGGTAATCCAGGACTCGAAAAACATGGAGAACAAGCACTTGCCGTTCATGACGTTTGCCACTTGTAGCGCCGCGCCCTACGACAACGACCGCCGTGGCGTAGCCGAGGAGCTGTTCCACAACCCCCAAGGCGGAATGATTGCCGGAATGGTGTCGACGCGCACGGTGTTTGCATCGGAGAACGACGAACTTAACCGCGCCTTGGTGCAAAACCTCTTCACGCTCGACGAAAACGGCGAACAGCGCACCATAGGTGAGGCGTATCGCCTTGCAAAGCACGCTTTCGACCCTAATGAGAACACCAACAAACTCTCATTCGCACTTCTTGGCGACCCTGCAATGAAATTGCACATGCCAACGAACCAGATTGAAATAACCAACGTGGGCGGCACTGACGTGAGTGGGTCGACAGCCACACTGAAGCCGCTGCAAAGGGTGACGGTGAAAGGAACGGAGAAGAACAGCGACAACACCGTGAACACCGGCTTCAACGGCAACGTGACACTCACGCTCTACGACAAAATGCGCTTCCACCAGACTATCACCATGGGCGGCAAGAACCCGCGCGACAGCTATTTCTCGCGCGAAGTGCTCTCTAATGCCGACTGCGCGGTGCGCAATGGCGTGTTTGAGGCTACTATCGTAGTTCCGAAGACCTGCCAGGCTCAGAATGAGGCGGTGAAGCTTATGGCAATGGCAGTGTCGGCCGACAATAGCATCATCGTGAACGGACAGACCGAAAATGTGACTATCGCCCCATTTGACGCTGCTGCCGCAAGGGCGGGCGCCGGGGGGACTGGGTGTGGGTGGAGGTGGATCGCTGTGGACGCGTACGCGGGCCCGGCCGTCGGGGGGG
>CAMFSS010000275.1 GCA_945983195.1 uncultured Prevotellaceae bacterium
TTAGATGACTGCTCCAATAATGATGTAAACAGCCACGTCATCAGCACTATTTAATGCGACACCAAGCTTAATCAGCTGGTTACCGGTGTTACCACCACCACCAAGCACGTTGAGAAGAGGATTAACTACAGTGTTGAGCATACACATGCAGAAACCGCTGATGAATGCACCTGCAAGATACACCCACATGCTCTCCATTGTTCCTGAGAGAAGTTCAAGTACCATTCCCACAATACCAACGACGAGTGCCAGCAATGCAGTCTTCTTGTAGCCGAATTTCACAATAAGCATTCCTGAGGGAATACCCATTACGAGGTAAGCCACAAAGTTGGCATAGTTACCGATTTGAGATTGAAGCTCCGAAGCTCCGAACTGGTTTTGTACGATGACTGCCATCGGTGAGCAAAGGTTAGTCACGAAGGCAATCATAGCGAATAGGGCAATCATCATGATAATCGCTGCCCACTGTTTTGATTTTTGTGCCATTAGTTAAAATTTTAGTTATTGATATTTAGTTAATTTGTTCCAACAAAAATCGCCAATGATGCTTGAGCTAACTCTCCCTATCTCATCATCAGTCGAAGCTTAATCTGTAAGCATCGGTAAAGGTAGTAATTATTTTTGAAACAAAACGCACTTTTCGTGTGAAAAGTGCGTCAGTTGTCGTCGGTTGACGGCAATTTTTTGAAAATCATACTTGCGATTAGTATTATTTAATGACATTACCCTGGAAGCAACAGTGTCAATACTGCCTTTCTCCAAATATCGAGGTGCCTATGCGCACCAGCGTCGACCCCTCCTCTATTGCGATGCGGTAGTCGTCGCTCATGCCCATGCTGATTTCCTTGAAGCAGTCGGCATCGGCAAAGAAACGTCGTTTCAGTGTGTCGAATGTCTCCTTTATGATGCGGAACTCACGCCTCACCTGAGCCTCATCGTCGGTGTTGGTAGCCATACCCATCACACCGCACACACGCACACCGTCCATCTGTGCTATCGCCCCACTTTCGGCAAAGGCGATGCACTCCTCCGGCGAAAAGCCGAATTTTGTTTCCTCCTGTGCCACATGAAGCTGAAGCAGCACATTCACCGTGCGGCCAATGCGCTTAGCTTCACTGTCGACGCAGGCAAGCAGGCGTTCGCTGTCTATGCTGTGTATCAGTGCAACGTAAGGCACCAGAGCACGCACCTTGTTGGTCTGCAAGTGTCCGATGAAGTGCCACTGCACATCGGCAGGCATCAGGCGGTGCTTTAGCTGTATCTCCTGCACCCTGCTCTCTCCGAAAATGCGCTGACCGGCATCATAGGCCTCCCGCAAAGCCTCCACGGGGTGGAATTTTGATACAGCAACGAGCTTCACGCCATCGGGAAGCTCGCTGCCAAAATCCTTGATATTTTTTGCTATTTCCATTATTTTGCTTCCTTCATGTCGCCAAGCTTCACCGGGAACACGTCCATAAGTGCGGTTTCGGTGATTGAGGCAATCTCAAAATCAGCCATTGTGCCTTTCATTCCTTCCATGAAGTTGTCAAGCGCAGCCTGGAAGTTGGCGGCTTGCACCAGTGTGGTTACACTTGTCTTTTTTTCCACAGCCGTCTTTTCGTCGACAGTGATAATATTGTATTTCACCTTGTACCACTTGTCGCCGGTTTCATCATAGAACACTTCGCTGAGCTTCTCGCGCTTCACGGCACTCACTGTGAATTCACCCGAAATGAAAGGAGCCATCTCCTCGGTAATGCGTGACTCTGCCTCGGTAAACGAAAGAGCATCAACCAAATAAGGCTCATTTACAGCCTTTTGCATACCGGTTTCTAGCATTCTCACGTATTTTACTTTACATTCAAACCAATTTGCCATTTCTTTTATTCATTTTAATTATTACGCTGCAAAGTTACACCTTTTTGCCTATATACGCACACAATTCATTGAAAAAATCCGTCAATGCCTGCCGGAAAATATGCCCTGCAACATAGTGCTGAATATTTAGTGAAAAAAATTTCTGTGATTCAAAAATTATTAATAATTTTGAATGTTGATATATAATATATGATTTAACAGAGTTATGACGGTTATCAAGCGTATCATTCGATTCTATGTTGAGGGATTCCGAAGCATGACTGTGGGCAAAACCTTATGGGTACTTATTCTTCTGAAACTATTCATAATGTTTGCCATTCTGAAACTGTTTTTCTTTCCTAATTTCTTATCAACCAACTTCGACAACGATGACGACCGTGCCCGGCACGTGCGACACGAACTTATAAAAAAGCGTTGACAACCTTCTTTCCGTACCGATAACTAACATATAAACTTAAATATCTAAAACAACAACTTATGAATGATTTAACTACTTTGGTCGATTGGTCGAGAGCGCAATTTGCACTCACGGCTATCTATCACTGGCTATTCGTCCCTCTCACGCTGGGACTATCAGTGATTATCGGCATCATGGAAACTATCTATTTCAAGACTCGCGATGAAAAGTGGCTCGCAACCACCAAGTTTTGGATGACGCTATTCGGTGTGAATTTCGCCATCGGCGTGGCATCGGGAATTATCCTTGAGTTTGAGTTTGGCACCAACTGGTCAAACTATAGCTGGTTTGTGGGCGACATTTTCGGTGCGCCACTTGCCATTGAGGGTATTCTGGCGTTCTTCATGGAATCAACATTTATTGCAGTGATGTTCTTCGGCTGGAAGAAGGTTTCGCCTGGTTTCCACCTTGCATCAACATGGCTCACAGCTCTTGGCGCTTCAATCTCGGCACTCTGGATTCTCGTGGCAAATGCATGGATGCAATATCCCGTTGGAATGGAGTTCGATCCAGAGCAGATGCGTAACGTGATGAACGACTTTTGGGCACTTGTGTTCTCGCCTGTGGCAGTCAACAAGTTCATTCACACTGTGCTTAGTGGCTGGACGCTCGCCGGAGTGTTTGTAGTTGGCGTAAGTGCATGGCTGCTCTACAAGAAGCGTAACGTGGCAATGGCAATGCGCAGCATCAAGGTGGGTGCTTGGGTAGGTCTTATAGGAATTGTAATCACTGCCGGTTCGGGCGACGGCTCAGCCAAAGTGGTATCGCGCGTGCAGCCCATGAAGCTCGCAGCTATGGAGGGTCTTTACCACGGTCATCAAGGACAATCAATCGTGGCTATGGGAATACTTAACCCAGCCAAGACTCACGACAACACTGAAGATGAGTTCCTTTTCGACATATCTATCCCCTACGGACTGTCGATTCTCGCCAATGGCGACATGGATTCATTCGTGCCGGGTGTCAGCGACATCGTGAATGGTGTTTCAATTGATGCCAATGGTGACTCCGTCAACACTGTATCTTATGCCGAGCGTATCAGCCGGGGCAAACTCGCTCAGGAGGCACTACGCGACTTCGATGCAGCCAAGAGTGCCGGCGACGCTGCTGCAATGGATGGTGCCCTTGCCAAACTCAAGGAAAATTTCAACTATTTCGGCTACGGCTATCTCAATAGTGTCGACGAAGCTATCCCCAATGTGCCGCTTGTGTTCTATTCATTCCACATAATGGTGATTTTAGGAGGTTACTTTATGTTATTCTTCGTGCTTGTCCTATTCTTTGTATATAAGAAGGAGAATCTGCTCACAGGCAACCGCTGGATTCAGATTATCGCAATAGCATCTATTCCGCTTGTGTGGATATGCAGCGAGGCCGGCTGGAGAGATGCAGAAGTTGGACGTCAGCCTAGGACAATGGCGGGACTT
>CAMFSS010000276.1 GCA_945983195.1 uncultured Prevotellaceae bacterium
CCACCCCGCCCCCCCCCCCACCCCGGGCGCCCCCCCACGACCCCGCCACCCTGCGCCCGCGCATTGCGCCCCGCCCGGGCAGGGTCGTTGTCGAAAACAGAGTTGGCATCGGTGATAAACAGAGCATTGAAATGACCGCATACGCCCATGTCGCGCGTGATTTCCACCGCCGGAATAAGCGTGATGCCATAGCTGTCGGCTACAGGCTTTGCAAGGCGATAAGGCTGGTTAAGGTCGACCTGAATGCCCTCCTTCGTGGCATCGTGACGCACAAGGCGATTGTTAATGGCTTTTGCGTCTTTCTTCACATAGCCCTTCATCCAGTCGATGTAGTCCTGCTCCCATTTGCGATACTCCACATGGTCGGCAATTGCAAGCACATCGAGACCGTCGAGCCACGCCTCCTCCACGCGGAAATCGGGAGTGACCTGACCGTCGGAATAGATGGTGTGGGTGTGCAAATCGGCCTTAAGCACTGTGTAGCCATTCACTGTGGGGAGTACGAACTCACGGCGCAAGCGATCCTGCTGGGCTATGTGTCGCAGCATATCGCAGTTCTTGGAGTCCTGATAATAGATTGCCTGGGCATGGGCAGAAGCTATGCCGGCGCAGGCTGCTGCAATAAGCAAAAGTTTACGCATAATTGTGTAGTTTTTTTATTGGTTATATCAGAAAGCAACACGGCGAGCCGAAACCCGCCGTGCAAATGAGTCGATTAAAGGCAGATAGCCGATTCAAGAGCAAGCACCATCATGTCGCGGAACGACTTCTGACGCTCCTCGGCGGTCAGCTCCTCGTGATTCACGAATGAGTCGCTGATAGTGAGCAGGCAGGCAGCGCGCTTTCCGAGCATATTGGCATTGTGGAAAAGGGCGAAGCTCTCCATCTCCACGCAGTCGCTACCAGTGTTTTCGGCAATGTCCTGCCATGTGCCCTGCGACGGCTCGCGATAGAACACATCGCTGGAGTGAACAACGCTCAGCTTGCACTCAATGCCCAGCTCAGCAGCCTTCTTGATGATAAGGTCGTTGATTTCCTGGCTCGGAGCAATGCTCTTGTCGGGACAGCCACCCTGCGTTAGAGCAAACGATGACTCGCTCACAGCCGACTTGGCGAGAGTCACGTCCATCACTTTCAGCCAATCGCGGTAGCTGCCTGCCGAACCGATGCGGATAATGTTCTCCACGCCATAAAACTTGAACAGCTCATAGGAATATATGCCGATGCTCGGCATACCCATGCCGCTTGCCATGACCGAAACGCGCTCACCCTTGTAGGTGCCGGTGTAGCCCAGCATGTTGCGCACTGAAGTCACGAGACGTGCGTCGTCAAGAAAATTCTCTACTATAAATTTTGCCCTCAGCGGGTCGCCGGGCATCAATACCGTCTTTGCGAAATCGCCTTGTGCGGCCGAAATGTGTGGTGTTGCCATTGATAAATTTGTTTTTATGGATTTTAATGTATTAGTTGTTTCTTAGTTAGTTATTGTGCAGCCACGTCACATAATTGTTGCAAGCAGCCATAAAACACACAATTTTATGAGCAGCCATGTCACAGCGCAGCGTTTACAAGCAGCACAGTGAAGTTCTCCAGGCAGAACTTTTTTCCACCAAAAGACCTAACAAAGATAGGAAATAAATCTCACACCAACAAAAATTTGCCCACCGGCATCACAAATAATGCAACACGAAATGGCTTTTGTGATGCTTTTCTAAGGCTTTTCTAAGGCAACAACCTCTACACTTCCCATTGAATCTGTAATAGAATAAGTAAAAATACTTCTCAAAAATCGGCTTTTTTGAGAAGTATTAGCTTGATAGTTCTCAAAAATCGACTTTTTTGAGAAGTATTGTGCTGATAGTTCTCAAAAAAATAGATTTTTTGATACATTCATCGGTCAAAGTTGCTTTTGCTCGGAATTTGCTTGGTATAAAAATACAAATGCTTGATAAGCATCGGCTTACCAAGCATTTGTAGTACCCAGAGCCGGGATCGAACCGGCATGGAAGTGAATCCACTGGTGTTTGAGACCAGCGCGTCTACCGATTCCGCCATCTGGGCTTTTCGGCGGTGCAAAGATACAACGATTTTTCGACATTTCAAGAGTTTTAACCGATTTTTTTGATTTCCGCGCGGGTTTTTCGAGATTTTCGAGATTATTGGATAAATTTGGCGGCATCCTAAGCAGGGTGCCTAAATAAATTGGCTCTCTGCTTTAGATTTGCGCAAATTTTTTGTAGATTTGCAATTAGATGGAATGACATAATCAATTCTGGAACTAAAAAACTTACACACAATGCGTATCATAGGAAATTTGTTATGGCTGTTGTTCGGTGGCTTGGAAGCTGCCATGGGATATTTTTCGGGCAGTCTGGTAATGGTATTCACCATTATAGGCATACCGGTAGCGTTGCAGACGTTCAAATTGGGATTGCTGTGCCTATGGCCTTTTGGTGCTGAAGTGATCGACACTTCAAGTCCTACGGGCTGCATACGTCTTCCGCTGAACCTTCTTTGGCTTATCTTCGGCGGCTTATGGGCATGCCTTGTACATGTGTTTTTTGGATTATTGCTGTGCATCACCATCATAGGCATACCATTTGGCAAGCAGCACTTCAAGATGGCCGGTCTTTCGCTTGCACCTTTCGGGAAAGACGTGATTCTTCACGTATAGATACTTTTGTGCAAAATTGCATAATTATCAAGTTTCGCGGATAAACACAAGACGCTGCGGATTGGTATTTTCGTCGGCAAATGCAAAATTAAAACCTTCGTAGCTGAAAGCACGGAGCGACTCGGCATCGGTGATTTTGTTCTCAAGAATAAACCGTACCATTGCTCCGCGGCACGTCTTTGCCCACACTGCCTGGACTGAAAGTTTTTCGCCACGCCGCACATAAAATGCGGGTTGCACCACTTTCAGCTCACGGCACACACGCTGCCAGTGGAAAAGGTGCTCATATTCCTCGGTGGAAAGATGCACAAGAGTTCCATCGTCGGCACGCACACTGTCGACAAGCACATCGGTGGCCGTGTTTCCGAAGGCATCAACAGCCACTGCACGCCAATAGCTATTCAAAGGTGCATCGTCGGTCAAATCGAGCTTCACATCATTTTCCATACGATAAGGCACCACAGCATCAGTAGGACGGAGCAAGCCATAGAGGAAACAAGTTATCCACAAGTGTCGCGATGCAAAACCGAGAGCTTCAGCCGAGAGCGACGTTGCCCGCAGATGCTTGTAGGCTTGCCCATTGTAAGCCATAATAGCCGGCATAGGAGTGGCAATGGTGAAGTTGCGAAACCGCTCCCAATTTTCGGCAGCAATCGCAGTGCTGCAATGAAGCTGCCGTGCCAATTCACCAACGTCCATTTGCGCCATTTCAGCGGCAATCTTTTCTGCCTCATTGATAAATGCCGGAACAGTGAGCGCGATGTCATCGGTCAGCTTCACTTCATTTCTCATTATTTTTGCGTTAGCCAAAAGTATCTGCATAAGAATAGTGCCGTTGGTTTGGTTTGATAGTTATCAACAACCTTGTCAATAAGTGTTGATAACATAGTAATTACAATTAATTATCAAGTATTTACAATCGAGATATATGTTAATAACATTGTTATTATTACTACAAAGATACAAATAATTCACTCTACATAGCATTGTGCAATAACAGTTTTTACCCTAAAATCCGCAACTATCATCCAATACACGATTAAGGGTAGATTTATGA
>CAMFSS010000277.1 GCA_945983195.1 uncultured Prevotellaceae bacterium
CCCACGCGCATCCGGCGATGATGCGGCTGTGCGGGCGGGCCGGAATGGCGCCGCGCCGGGCGCAACCCAAGCAGTTGACCAAGACTCCGCACACGACCGACCGCGAAATGCACTATTTCTATGGAGCACGTGCGCTCAATGAGGTATTCTATCTGCAAGACTTCCTCCAAATCGAGAAGGACTTCCCCAACTTCAAGTTCCACTTGGCACTCGACCGTCCTGACCCGGCAGCCGATGCAGCGGGCGTGAAGTACACCGCAGGATTCGTTCATCAGGTGATGCTCGACACCTATCTCAAGGATCACGATGCGCCTGAGGATATAGAATACTACATGTGCGGTCCAGGCCCGATGAGTAAGGCTGTGGAGAATATGCTCTTTAATCTCGGTGTTGACCCGGAGAGCATTCACTTCGACAACTTCGGTGGCTAATAGCTGCCTGATTTCGCTATAACAGGGTGTGTCACTTGTCATTGTGGCACACCCTTTTTCGTAAATTTTAGCGATGCAATAAAAATTTTTTCAAAAAATCTTGTCATTTTTGCAACCTTTTGCTAACTTGCAACGTCAAAAAAGGAAAAGAGATAGGAAATAAAACAAAATTATAACTTAAAAATAGAAGATTAAGTACACCTATTTATGTCCGCAATGCGGAAAACCAGTTATGAGTGATAAAGCTTCAGGTGATGTGAAATGTGGAGCTTGTGGTTCACAATTTAGTGCTCAGTTTGCACGTCAGGCGCAACAGCCTTACGACACATACCAACAACAGCCATACGGTACGTATCAACAGCCTAATCAGCGTGGAATCTTTGACAATGGACCTTCGGGAAAGAGCCGTGGATTGGCAGGATTGTTTGCAATCCTTCTTGGCACACTCGGTATTCACTATTTCTATGTAGGAAAGACTACAGCAGGTATTATATGCCTCGTGCTCGGAATTTGCTCATGCGGCTTAATCAATATTCTTACTCTTATTCAGGGAATACTGATGCTCACAATGACTGAGGAGGAATTTGAGCGTCGCTACGTATATTCGACATCGACAATCCCATTCTGACCTTGTGTATCGCTGTGCCAACCACTGCAATTGGGTAGTGACGCGGCACGACGTTGATATAAATTAGCCCACACAACCCAGCTTTTCGACATAGGTTGTGTGGGCTAAATGTATCCACGTGTTCCAGACACGCTGCGTCTACCGATTATATTGAGTCAACTTACTACGGCTTTCCGGGTCACTCTATTATGGCGGCGAAGCCTCGGGCTGCATCTTTCAGCCTTCATGCAGTGCGTGAGTGGCACAGCTTCGCTTTCACTCTTCGGTCTGAGCCCGGAATGTGAACGAGATTGGATAGTGGTCGGAGATGAAGGGAACTCCGTAATTACCATTCAGCACCCTGAAAGCCATGGGATTTACTCCACTAAAGAAAATATGGTCGATAACCCATTCTTTTCTTGTGTTTGGATTGTCGGTGACCGTTCCAAATCCATTATATGTAATGATTTTATGTGATATGGCACTCACCTCGCGGGCATCTTTTAGAGAGGCTTTAAGTGGGTCGAAAATGGGGTCGTCGGTTGTGCTGTTGAAATCACCCGATAGGAATACAGGCACATTATCGGGATTAAGTTCGGTCATCTTGGCGACAATGAGCTTGATGGAGTTCTTGCGGGCCAGACTTCCCAAGTGGTCAAGGTGTGTGTTGAAGTAAAGAAACTCAAAATCGGAGTCATTCATTTTGAAATGTCCCCATGTGCAAGTGCGATTACAAGCGGCGTCCCAGCCTAACGACACCTTTTCGGGTGTTTCCGAGAGCCAAAAAGTGACGCTATCGAGCAGTGTCAGGCGGGTGGTGTCGTAGTAAATAGCCATCATTTCGCCGGCTCTTTTGCCGTCGTCGCGTCCCACGCCGATGTGCTTATACCCTGTCAAGTTAAGGTCAAGGAAATCAATCTGGTCGGGGCATGCTTCCTGTAGCCCCATCGCAAGAGGCTTCTGCTCGGCTACCATCTTTAAAGATGCGTCGCGACGAAGTTCCCAACGGTTGTCTCCATCTATTTCAGGCGCAGAGCTGTAGCGCACATTAAAGGAGATTATCTTATAATAAGAGACTTTTTCATACCCATTGGGTTCATAATTGGGGTCTTCATCTGATTGACAAGAAGAAACTAATGCTGCTACTATCAGTAGCGGAGATAGAATGTGATTGAATATCATATTTATAAAGTATTTTAGTTAGTTATATATTTGCGAATTATAAATCGGTGCAAGTGCTATCGGCGCCTGCACCGATTATTTTTGAGTCAACTTACTACGGCTTTCTTGGTCACTCTATTATGGCGGCGAAGCCTCCATTTCGTGCCATGTCGATGCTGAGTGTCGGCTCTATCTTTGTGGTTGATTTCACAATGTGGTCTTTAGCCTGGCGTGCTGCATTCATGCCGTCGGCGTGTGTGGTGATTCGTTTCGCACCACCAACGGCAAAACTTATGTCGAGGTCGAGGTGCAGTGGGGCGTTGGTGCCGTTGATTGCGCCAATATACCACTTTGTGCCGCTGCGTCGGGCTACTGCGACGTATTCCCCAAGTTTGCCTGCCAGTGGAACCGTTTCGTCCCACACCGTTGGAATTTCTTTTATGAAATCCCGGCTATCGGGATTCCGGTCGTAGTGTACGGGGCTGTCGGCAAGAGTCTGGAGCGGACTTTCATAGACAACGTAGAGTGCAACTTGATGGCTTCGTGTGCCTTGGCTCATCGGTTCATCGTGGATAGCGGCAAAACGCTCTATGTGTGCGTTCAGCATAGCACCGGGAGTGTAGTCCATCGGTCCGGGATATTGACGGATAAACGACAGCATCACATCGTGTCGTGGCGTTACGCGCTTGCTCCACTTGTTGTTTTCCAAACCGTAAACACCTTCACGTGTCATGATGTTCGGGAATCGGCGGCGCATTCCTTCGGGATGATAGCAACCGTGGAAATTCACCATAAGCCTACACTTGGCACATTCAGTAGCTGTTCGCTCGAAGAAATCCACCATCTTTGCGTCGTTTCTGTCCATAAAATCCACTTTTATGCCCTTAACTCCCCACTTTTGCATCATGTCGAGGGCTTCGGTCATCTGTCGGTCGAGATTCACCCATTTTGTCCACAGGAGTATGCCTACACCGCGTTCTTGCGCATAGCTGCAAATGGCGGGCATATCCACACCGTCGGCTTGAGTGAGCAGGTCGAATGGTGCCGACCAACCCTCGTCAATAAGCAGATATTCAATGCCGTGCCGTGCTGCATAGTCGATAAGATAACGGTAGGTGTCGGTGTTGATTCCTGCCGAAAAATCCACGCCGTAAACATTCCAGCAGTTCCACCAGTCCCAAAGCACTTTTCCCGGACGAATCCATGAAAAGTCGGCACCCGAATCCTCTTTTGAGCCGAGCAGCCATATCAGTTCTGAGGAAAGCAGCTCTTTCTCTGAGTCGTAGGTAGCTACCCCACGCCATGGGAAGGTGCGGCAGCCGGCATTTTGCGTCATAAAATCCTCACGTTTATCCACATAGATTTTGTTGCCCTTGTCTTCGGGACGTTCTGTTGCAGGGAAATATGCAAAATCACCGAAAAGCCCCGAACCATTGCGTCGCAAGTATATACCGGGATAGTCATATACATCAGCCTCGGCAAATATCACCTGATACCCGTTGATGCTTG
>CAMFSS010000278.1 GCA_945983195.1 uncultured Prevotellaceae bacterium
GGATGTTGTGTAGTGGAGGTTTTTTTGTTGCTTTACAGCGAATTTTGATGTTAGGCTTGTGCCGGGAGGTGTTTTCACCTGGTGCTTGCCCTTAATCGTGTATAATAACTGCTCAAGAAAGATATGGAAAATAAGAGTAACGAGAGTAAGGTGAGTGGCATCCTTGCGATGCTGAAGTGCAAGACTACGCTGACAGTGCTGCTGTCGGTGGTGGTGCTTGCTGTGGTTTCATTGGTTTATTTCTACCCCGATGCGTTGCAGGGAAATGTGCTCCGCCAGAACGACACGCTTCAGGGCATAGCCATAGGCCACGAGTGCCAGCAATATGCAGCCGAAACGGGCGACGTGAGCCGCTGGACCAACTCCCTCTTCTCCGGTATGCCTACGTTCCAGATTTCACCAACCTACGAGAGCACGGGGCTTATTTCATGGATTAACAAGGTGTACGGATTGGGGCTTCCCTCGCCCGCCAATCTGCTATTCATGATGATGATAGGCTTCTTCATTCTGCTTATGGCGTGCCGCACACGGTGGTATGTGGCACTGATTGGAGCAATTGCTTGGGGCTTCTCCACCTATTTCATCATTCTAATTGGTGCCGGACACATCTGGAAGTTCCTCGCCCTGACATACGTGCCACCGACAATTGCCGGTGTGATTCTGTGCTATCGCGGACGCTATCTGCTGGGTGGAGCCGTCACGGCTCTCTTTGCCATGATGCAACTCACGGCAAACCACGTGCAGATGAGCTACTACTTTGGTTTCGTAATTGCATTTATCGCTCTCGCATATCTTGAAAAAGCCATAAAGGAGAAGGAGATGAAGAAATGGAGCATTGCTACCGGCTCACTGCTTGCTGCCGCAATTCTTGCCGTAGCTGCCAATTCGCCCAACCTCTACAACACCTACAAATACAGCAAGGAAACAATGCGCGGCGGTCACTCTGAAATTGCCGACGGTGGCGCTAAAGCCACTCAGGGCGGTCTCGACAAGGACTACATCACCGCGTGGAGCTACGGAAAGGCTGAAACGTTCACCCTGCTCGTACCCAATGTGAAGGGTGGAGCAACTATACTTCCTGCCAAGGGTGAAAATCACCTGCTGTCGCTTGCACAAACGCAGAAGGCTGCCGAGCTTTATTCGTCGGGGCAGATTTCAGCCGAGGATTACCAGTATCTGGCTCAATTCCCTCAGTATTTTGGCGACCAGCCTATGACCAATGGTCCAGTATATGTTGGGGCGTTCATCTTCATGCTGTTCCTGATAGGCTGCGTCATTGTGAAGGGGCATCTGAAATGGGCTTTACTCGGAGTGACAATTCTCACCGTGATGCTGTCGTGGGGTCACAATATGATGTGGTTCACCGATCTGTTTATCGACTATTTTCCGCTCTACAACAAGTTCCGCACGGTGTCGAGCATACTCGTTGTTGCGGAGTTCACCATTCCGCTGCTTGCAATGCTTGCACTCAACCGCATTTTCACCGAGCCTGAAGTGCTCAAGCGCAACATGAAACTGATATTCATCACTTTGGGCATAGGTGCGGCTGTTTGCCTTGTCATTGCACTGTTCCCCGGCATTTTCCGGATATTCTCCGAGCAGGAACAGCAACAATACATCAATAGTGGTGTGGCTCAGCAGGTTCCTTCGCTTTTTGCTGCAATTACCACAGTGCGTGAGTCGCTCATCAGCGCCGATGCATGGCGAAGCCTCTTGGTAATTGTCGCCGGAACGGTGGTACTGTTCCTTTTCGTTGCAGAAAAAATCAAGACTGCTGCGGCTGCCACAATGCTTGTGGTGGTAACGCTATTCGACCTATACACAGTCAACAAACGCTACTTGAGCAGCGACTCGTTCATGACCGACATGACAGTCGACGACCCGTCGTTCACAGCACGCGCCGTTGACAATGAAATATTGCAAGACACCACGATGAACTACCGTGTCCTCGACTACAACCACTTTATGGAAGCTATGCCGAGCTATTTCCACAAGGCTGTAGGTGGATATCATGCAGCCAAGCTGACACGCTATCAAGACCTGATTGACCACCAGATTGCCCGAGGCAACATGGAGGTGCTTAATATGCTCAACACACGCTACTTTATCGTGGGCGACACCGTAGCGCATCTCAACCCTATGGCTTTGGGCAACGCATGGTTTGTCGACACGCTTAGCTATGTGGGCACTCCGCGCGAAGAGATGAGCTTCCTGAGCGACTTCGATGCCTCGATGGAGGCTGTAGCTGATGCCAAATTCGAGCCTGTGCTCGGCAAGGCAACTCCTAAGGCTGAAGGCGACACAATCTTCGAGACGACTTACTCACCCAAGGCTCTCACCTACCATGCCGAGAGCCGCAACGGCGGTATTGCAGTATTCTCTGAGGTATATTTCCCATGGGGATGGAAAGCTATAATCGACGGCAAGGAGGCTGAAATCGGAAGAGTGAACTATCTGCTTCGCGCCATGCGCATACCGGCTGGCAGCCATACCATTCGCATGGAATTCAATCCCGATTCAGTGTCTACGACTGAAACCCTGGCTTACATTTCAATCGTACTTATCTACATTGCACTTATTGCAGCCATAGTGATTGCACTGAAACGCACCAACAACAGCTCTGCTGCCGGAAAGGAGGAATAACCGGGAATGGGACGCCTGCGCCGATATCGCACTGCATTCAATCGCTATCGCCACGGCAAAGGCTTTGGCATACACTCGCCGTTTGCCTTCGGTTTTGTGCTGAAGGTGCTTCGCGAGCGTCTGCCCTACTATGCCTATGGGCACATCGACGAGCTGCGTTCAATGGTAATCAGCCGCACGCGCCATCATTTCAGGCATCCGCGCATAATTTCATCGAAGAATGCCAAACTTATTTTCCGCGTCACCAACTTCTTCAATCCACTTGCGATTTTGCAGATTGGCACAAGCTATGGTGTGTCTACTGCGAGTATGCTTGCCGTGTCGTCGCGCTCTCAGTTGATTCTCTGTGAGCATCATTTCGACCGCTACCCGGTGACGGCTGAGATTCTTGAGGCATACAAGGGGCGAATTGCCATTTGTGCCTCACTGGAAGAAGCTATCGGCCGGTACGACAACCGACTGCTGTCGGCAAGGATGCAATCCACTGCCACCAACGGCAATTCCAACGGCCTCGATGCAGCAAAGCCCGACCTTGCCGAAGAAACTCCTCGGCAGAAAGCTGCACGACGTGCATTGCAGCCGTTCATATTGATTAACAACGTGGAATCTGAAACCGACGTGAAAATTCTTGAGGAGTATCTTGGCAGACTTGCCGAGGGCAATGCCACAGTAATAATGCGCAATTTGAGCCGCAATGAGCTTATGCGCAGGCTGTGGAGCAGTATGTGCACAAGAGCTGAGTATGGAATGGCATTCAGCAACGACCGCATCGCAGTATTTGTGTCCAATCTGAAACTGCCGCGTCAGGACTTCTCAATTTGGTTCTAGGCAATCATAGGCATTGCAATGCTGCTGTCATGCATTAAGCAAAAATCTGCCGCAGAATCTCGGGAGAGCGCATAGTGCCGACAGTGGAATTGTGCAGGCGGAAATAGCGCAGAGCGGCATCAAGCACAGCATTGCGCGGGGTGGGCGAGAGGCGGCTGAGGGGCGGAGTTGAGAACGTCCTTCGCGGCTGCTGCGCAAGTGGAGCGGCGGCGTCGGGC
>CAMFSS010000279.1 GCA_945983195.1 uncultured Prevotellaceae bacterium
CCTCGCCTCGCCGGTGGCTCGCCCGATGATTGAAGCACTCGACTACGCGCAGCGCACCAATACTATCGGGTCGCTCGGCAGTGCAGATGTGTCGCGGAGCATTACTGCCCCGGCGCAGATGTCGCTCATCGCAGAGAGGGGTGCAGCCGACGACTCTGCTTTTGTCGCCATGTCGAGATACTACAAGGCTATCGAGCGGCTCAATGAACGCCTCGATGAGCCGTTTGTCACCGTAGCCACTGTCACAGGCGACAAGGGAATCAAGAAGGCGCAAGATGATTACGACAGAATGATGTCTAACAAGTCAAAGCGAAAGAGATGAATATCACGATAGAAGGAAAGACAGCTGTGCTGAAGAAAGGCACATCGTTTGAATACGTGGCAGAAAACCGTTGGTTTTCCGATGCCGACAGCTATACGCTTTCAATCACTTTTCCCCTGAAGGACTGTCCGGAGAACGTAGCGATATTCGGGCATATTGAGCGCATGGACTCCTTCAGCCGGAAAAAAGTGATGCAGGCTTCAATCGTCGACGGCAATGTGGCAAGGCACGGCGTAATCACGGTGATTGAAGCCAGTGAGTCGGAAGTGAAGACGCAGTTTCTCGAAGGTCGCTCGGTGCAGAACTTCGATACCACGTTCGACGACATCTACATCAATGAGCTGGATCTTGGGAAGTTCCCTGCGTCGGATCTTCCCGAAACGCCACTATATACCACCATCAACGGCGGCAATGAGTGGACTTGTCTGCCGTGGTGGAACGAGGAAAGCGGCGTGATGAACAATGAGGCGTTTGTCGACAACAGCGGAAATTACTGCTGGAGCGACGACACTAAGGCTGTCGGGAAGCTGTCGTACCAACTCTACCTCATAGCCTACGCTAAGAGAATATGCAGAGCCGTGGGATATACCTACGACTTTGAGCCGTGGGAGCGGTCGGACGAGCGTTTTCTTCTCGTGTGCAACGCGCTGCCTGCCGCATGGGATATCCCCGACTTCGCGAGGGCACTCCCACACTGGAGCGTTGCGGAGTTCTTCGACGAGCTTGAGAAACTTCTTGTAGCTGAGTTCGACATCGACCACCGCGCAATGCTCATCACAATGAGATTCACATCGCAAGTGCAGTCGATTGACAGCACTGTGAGGCTTGAGAACATAGTCGACGCGTTCTCTGCCGAGGTGTCTTACGACGACCAGCTTGCCCAATTCAAGGGTGCTGCCAACGTGCGGTATTCCGACCGTGGCGATGAGAGGTGGAAGCTCGACCAGTGCCAGTGGCTCGTCGACATAATGAAGACAGGCAAGTTCTACAAGGAGTTTGAGACGCTTGAAGAATCAGACACGTGGGTGCTCGAGAATGTCTTCAAGGGCAACATATTCTCATACTTCGGCAAGGACGAAGAACGCAGCGAAGCAATGGGTACTATGCTGCACGTTAAGGACTGCGACCGCTACTACATCTTCAGGATAGAACCATACGAATACTATGATGGTGCACATATATGCAGCAGGGAGGAGATAAACCGCTTCGGTGACCTCCTGAAAAGCGGCGACGACGGCGACAGCATTGAGCTGCAATGCCTCCCGGCATATATCAACAACACCGACTACCAGCACGGTTACTGCGTATTCCTCTCACCGTCGAGCTACAATGAGACTACAGACCTCGACGACGACGGTGTGAGGCAGCCGGTGGCTTACAGCATCTTTATGAAAGGAGAGCCTGATTCGGTAGCTGAATATTACAACACACTGTTTCTCGCCTATTGGGACGGAACTAACTACAACGACAAGTCTTCAATTAATGGCGAGAAGCGTCCTCCATGCCCGTGCGTCGATGAGCGGTTTTCGCTACGCAACCGCTACGGCAACTACATCAAGGACATTAAGATTGAAACCAAGGAGAAGCTGAAGGTGTCGTGGATCAGCGACACAATACCGGACGTGAGAGCGATATACATGATTCGCGGACGTAGGTATCTGTGCGAAAAAATAACTGCAACATTCACGGAAAATGGAATGTCGCAGTTACTCAAGGGTGTGTTCTGGCAAATACCGCGCTAAAGCGCACCGTTCATGTTGAGTATTGTATCGTTCGCCTTGGTGTTGTGCGCTGCATATATGTCGGTGATGGCAAGCGACGAGTGGCGTGCCTGGTCGCGGACTTCTATCGCAGGAAGATTCGCCTGAAGCATCGCAGTGATGCCGGTGTCCTTGAGCGAATAGAACTTCCACTCGCGTTTCATTCGCAGGCTCCGGCGCATCTTCTCCCAATGGTCGCGGAACAGCTTTGTGTCTATCTGCACCTTGCCTGGTCGCAGCTTCGCGGAGAAAATGAAATCGGTGGATGGGCAATTGAAGATGCCAAGCTCGACGGCATAGTGCAGCACCTTCTTGGGCAATGTCACTGTCTGCGTCTTTCGATTCTTGCTGCTATCGGCAGCAATAGTGAGTGTGCCGTTCTTGATGTTAAAGCAGTTTATGCGCAGCCGGCTCATCTCCACTGGGCGCACGAAACTGTAATATAGCAGATAGCAGGCGAGCAGGAAGTGCGGATCTTTCATACGGCAATACCCCTCAATGCGAGCAATAACCTCTTGTGGAATGCAAGTGCGCTCCTTCATGATGAGCCTCTTGCTGATGGGGGCAATGCCGTCGGTCGGGCGAACGTCGATATACCCCTTCTCAACGAAGAAACCACTGAGCACCTTGAGAAATACAAGGTAATTGTTTCGGGTCTGAGCGCAGTTGTTTCGGTCGAGGAAGATATAGTCGAGGAAATCAACGCAGAAACGCTTATTGTACTGGTAAGTGTAATATATCGGCTTTATGCTTGTGGCATACTCCCGGAGCACGTTGATGTTCGACTTGTAGCGGGCATAGGTCTGTTTACGGAAATTCCCGCCGTCGAACATTCGCTCCACGAAATTCTCGTAAGCACTGAGAGAATCGCTGAATTGGGCAAGTTCTGACACATTGTCGGCTATCCACGGATTCCAGCCGTGCATTAACTGATCCGTAAGTCGTGTAATGATTCCGTTAATGTACTGTCGACGATTCTTAACGTTCGCAAATTTCTTTGTCTTGATTCGTTTACGCCGCATCTTCCCTTTGTCGGGATCAAAGCAATAAAACTCAATGTAGGGATAACTTGGCGCATCACGGAACACAGGCAATGTGTAGCTGATTGCTGACGACACGATGCCGGTCTTGGAAGACTGCCGGCATACGGTTTCCTTCTTAGGCGTTGAAGATTTTTTTGGACACATTTTTTTAACATTATTTGTGCCTGCTGTGCAACAAATAATGTACGTTGGAAATATGGTTCGTAACGGACTTTGTCCCGTTTTTGTCCCGGTCAAAAATGGAAAATCTCCGTAACTTGCTGCGTTACAGAGATTCGCACTTCATTCAGTCGGGATGACAAGATTCGAACTTGCGACCACTCGCCCCCCAGACGAGTACTCTAAACCGGACTGAGCTACATCCCGTTGCCTTAAAAGCGAGTGCAAAGTTAATACTTTATTCGGCAATTTCCAAACTTTGGAGCACAATTTTAATAACTTTTTATTTTTTGCACGTCCAATTGCGTTTTGATATCCACCGGATTTTCCATGCAACCCGTGAATTAACAAAAATTACCCTTAGGAGTGATAAAGCAACAACCTCTGTTGCGCCAGAAAG
>CAMFSS010000280.1 GCA_945983195.1 uncultured Prevotellaceae bacterium
TTACGTTAACACCGTCTTTAGTGACACGCACATCACATTCCAGCCCGTCGAAGCCATTGATTTCCACGCCATTGGTGAAACTTTCGCGAGTGTTTTCCACTCCGATAGATGAGCCACGGTGACCCACAAGCAGAGGTTTCCAGGCATAGAGCGACATAGCCGACATTGCGGTAATTGATAGCAGAGCAAATAATCGTTTCATAAATAAGAAAGTTTTTAGGGTTAAAGTGTAAAATGTAAGTTAATGATACAAGTCTTGGGAATGTAACGATACATCATTGAAGGTTTGTAATGCTCAAAGATACGCAATTATTAGCAAAAAAACAATTTTTAATTGCCAAAAAGTGTGTAAATTATTGAGCCTATTTGCATACGGAATGTGGATTCCTCTGAATTGGGTTCAAAAGAATACGTATCTGAAACCAAAAAGCACATAATAGGGTCAACTACTTGGCAATTATAGCCTAGTATTATGTATAATATTGCATACGGAATGAATAAAATTGGTAGTTTGACATAAAAATAAAGTTTTTGCGAAAAAATATGCGAAGATATTTGCACAGATAAAATTTATGCTTTACATTTGCGACATCAAAACATAACGCAACTAAAATTTAGACGGACATGAAACAGAAAAGATTTATTCTCAGCGAGAACGAAATGCCAACTAAGTGGTACAACATACAAGCCGATATGCCTAACAAGCCAATGCTCCCGCTCAATCCGGCTACGAAGCAGCCTCTGACAGTAGATGACCTTGCGCACATTTTCAGCCGCGAGTGCTCGAAGCAGGAGCTTGACACTGTGAACGCTTGGATTGACATTCCCGATGAGGTGCTCGACAAATACCGCTACTATCGCGCCACACCACTTGTGCGTGCCTACGCTCTGGAGCAGGCTCTCGGCACACCGGCTCACATCTATTTCAAGAATGAAAGCGTGAATCCGCTTGGTTCACATAAAATCAATTCTGCAATTCCGCAGTGTTTCTACTGCAAGGAGGAGGGCACGACAAACGTAACCACTGAAACCGGTGCAGGACAGTGGGGTGCAGCACTGAGCTATGCAGCAAGCGTCTACGGATTGTCGGCTGCCGTGTATCAGGTGAAAATCTCGATGCAGCAGAAGCCTTATCGCTCCAGCATAATGCGCACATTTGGTGCTGCGGTTACCGGTTCGCCCTCAATGTCGACCCGCGCAGGAAAGGATATTATCACTCGCGACCCGATGCACCCCGGTTCGCTCGGAACGGCAATCAGTGAGGCTATTGAGCTTGCCACTACCACACCGCACTGCAAATACACTCTTGGCTCGGTGCTCAACCACGTGGCTTTGCACCAGACAGTCATAGGACTTGAAGCCGAGAAACAGATGGAGATGGCAGGGGAGTACCCCGACACGGTGATTGCATGCTTCGGCGGTGGCAGCAACTTTGGAGGCATTGCATTCCCATTTATGCGCCATAACATTCTTGATGGTAAGAACACCGAGTTCATTGCTGCCGAGCCGGAGAGCTGCCCGAAGCTCACGCGTGGAAAATTTGAGTATGACTTCGGCGACGAAGCGGGCTACACTCCACTGCTGCCGATGTACACGCTCGGACACGACTTCAAGCCTGCCAACATTCATGCCGGAGGTCTTCGCTACCACGGAGCAGGCGTAATCGTTTCGCAGCTTATCAAAGACGGACTGATGAAGGGCGTGGATATTCCACAGCTCGAAACCTTTGAGGCAGGAATGCTCTTTGCACGCACCGAAGGCATAATTCCGGCACCCGAAAGCTGCCATGCCATTGCAGCCACTATTCGCAAGGCGAAGGAGTGCATTGCAACAGGTGAGGAGAAGGTTATACTTTTCAACCTCTCAGGTCACGGACTCATCGACATGTCGGCTTACGACAGCTTCATCAACGGTGACCTCCAGAACTATCACCTGAGCGATGAGGAGATTGCACGCAACCTCAAAGACGTTCCCCAAGTGTAACACATTGTCTTTCGCAAAGAGGATAGTGAAATAGACATTGCCCGGAGGCATCAAGCTGCATCTTGATGTTTCCGGGTCTTTTTTGCGAGCAAAAGCAAAAATTGAGGGGGTTGATTAAATTTCGGGGAGAAAAGGGTGGTGGTATTAAGATTTTTTGTAATTTTGCGGAGATAAACAGCTGTGTTGTTGTATGGCACGGCGCAAACCAATTTTTTATAAGACAAAATGATAAACGTAACTTTTCCAGATGGAAGTGTAAAGCAGTTTGAGCAAGGTGTAACCCCTTATCAGATTGCCGAGAGTATCAGCCAGCGATTTGCACAAGATGTGCTGGCTGCTACTGTGAACGATGAGGAATGGGATATCTCGCGACCAGTTTGTAGTGATTGCGCGATAAAACTGTTCAAGTGGGACGATGCCGAGGGCAAGCACGCTTTCTGGCACACATCGGCGCACCTTCTTGCTGAGGCACTTCAAGAGCTTTACAAGGGCATACAGTTTGGTATTGGCCCAGCGATTGAGAACGGATTCTACTACGACATTGACCCGGGTGAAAACTCCATCACCAGTGCCGACTTCCCCAAGATTGAGGCAAAAATGGCAGAGCTTGCAGCCAAGAAGGAGGCTGTGGTGCGCAAGGAGATTTCGAAGGCTGATGCCTTGAAGGCATTTGGCGACCGTGGCGAGACCTACAAGTGTGAGCTTATAAGCGAGCTTGAGGACGGACACATCACCACATACACACAGGGTGCATTCACCGACTTGTGCCGTGGTCCGCACTTGCCCAACACCGGCGTAATCAAGGCTATAAAGATATTGTCGCTTGCCGGAGCCTACTGGCGCGGCGACGAGAAGCGCAAGCAGATGCTTCGCGTGTATGCAATCACCTTCCCGAAGAAGAAGATGCTCGATGAGTATCTGGCAATGCTTGAAGAAGCTAAGAAGCGCGACCACCGCAAGCTGGGCAAGGAGATGGAGCTTTTTGCATTCTCGCAGAATGTGGGTCCGGGTCTGCCATTGTGGCTGCCGAAGGGTGCAGCTCTGCGCGCCCGTCTGGGGCCATTCCTGCGCAGGCGTCAGAAACGCTACGGCTACCAGCAGGTTATCACTCCGCACATCGGAAACAAGATGCTTTATGTGACATCGGGTCACTATGCAAAATATGGCAAGGACTCGTTCCAGCCAATCCACACGCCTGAGGAGGGCGAGGAGTACTTCCTGAAGCCTATGAACTGCCCTCACCACTGCGAAATCTACAAGACTTCGCCGCGCAGCTACAAGGACCTTCCGCTGCGATTTGCCGAGTTTGGCACAGTGTATCGCTACGAGCAGAGCGGTGAGCTTCACGGACTGACTCGCGTGCGCGGCTTTACGCAGGACGATGCACACCTCTTCTGCACGCCCGACCAGCTCAAGGATGAGTTCCTGAAGGTGATGGATATTATCTTCTACATCTTCAAGGCTCTTGACTTCAAGAACTTTGAGGCACAGATTTCGCTCCGTGACCCCAACAACAAGGAGAAATATGTGGGAACTGATGAGAACTGGGCAAAGGCTGAGCAGGCTATCATTGAGGCTTGTGCCGAAAAGGGACTCAATGCCCGCACCGAGCTTGGTGAGGCTGCATTCTATGGACCGAAACTCGACTTTATGGTGAAAGATGCCATCGGACGTCGCTGGCAGCTTGGAACAATCC
>CAMFSS010000281.1 GCA_945983195.1 uncultured Prevotellaceae bacterium
GTTACTTCCGTCCTCACACCACACTGCGGCTCAACAACAAGATTTTGAACAAATATCGTACTGTCTATCGGGTGAACCCGAAACAAAAGGCGACGTTTAAGTTTCTCTCCGACACAATCCCCAATCCACGAAGCCTTTTCATCATTCGTGGCAAACGCTACGTCTGCGAAAAGTTAACTGCAACATTCACCTCACAAGGAATGTCGCAGTTAATCAAGGGCAGCTTCTATCCGGTCAAGGACTGATTTTTCTACCCTCTATTTATGGCAATCCCCACCTCGTTTGAAGTGGGGATTTTTGCTGCCAAAGTAGAACATAGGGGTAGAACACCCAATCGAACACCGAAACGATTGATAGAACGTTAGTTAGAACAAAGAGTAGAACGATAAGTAGAACGCAAAGTAGAACACTTTTTAGACCACTTTTCCGAACTCAAAACCGACCACGTTTCGGCTCGATTTTGCCTCTCTTAGCGATGGTATTGTCGGCACAGGTTTCTCCACTTCTTGCGGTGCATATCCGCCCTCGTAGCCGTAGAGAACCCAGTTCAGCACACGGCGGTTTGCTTCATCGACTTTGCGGTAGTCAAACTCGATGTAGATGTCAGTAACCGTGTGGCTGCTGTGCCCCAATGCGGCGGCGATTGTTTCTTTCGGAATGTCGAGGCTGGCGGCTATCGTCGCCCACGAGTGGCGAGCCCAATAGGTGGTGAGCGTGTCGATGTTCACGATGTTCTTTTCAGCAAGACGCTCACGGATAGCCTTCAGCCCGGTGCAGGTGTTCATATAGAATGAGCGGTAATCTTTATATGTGTCCATATAGTTAAGCAGGTGAATATCGCCACGATATTTGGCGATAATCGCCTCGATTTCCGGCTCTAATTTGATGGAGTAGAGCTTGTGTGTCTTTGCACGGACGTACTCAATGCGACCATTTCTTACGTCTTTAAGGTTGCAAAGGTCCACGAAGTTGATGCCGATGAGCATAAACGTGAGCTTGAACAAGTCACGGTAACGCACCATCCAAGAGTCGAGCACATCGGCATTGAAAATGGCTCGCAAGGTCTCCACGTCAAAGTTGCGTTTGCGTGTAGGTTCGCCCTTGATTTTGAAGCGACGGAATGGATAATTTGTAGTTATCTCGTTGTCTATCGCATAGTTGAAGATTGCACGGAAATTGCGCATGTGAATACTGCGTGAGTTTGCCGATGGTGCGGTTTGTGCGAGGTAGTCGTTGAAGCGATGAAGCCACTCCACATTTACTTGCTCAAAACGCAGACGGTCAGCCTCTTTGCCGAGGAATGCCCGGATTTTCTTCTCGGTGCACTCGTAGAGGTTTTTGGTGCGTCCGGTCTTATGTTCCATAAACCGACCGAAAACGCTCATCACGCAGTTGTCGTCAATGCGGATTTTGTCGCTGTTCTTCCAATCAACAAGCATATCTTTAAGCTCGTTGACGCTAAGTGTATCAACGTCATACTTTGCAACAAGCTGTGTCAAAGCAAGTTGATACTCTGCGACTTTCGTCTTAATTTCTTCGTTGAGAGTTTTGCGACGTGGGTGTTTTACTACCGCACAGGTAGTAACGTCCCAATTTTCAGGTTTTAGACTAACGCCTAAAGGAATGTAGGCGGTGCGTCCGTGGTGGAACACGGTGACTTTGAGTCCGGCTTCCTTGGTTTTCACGCTAACGTGACGAATGTCCAAGTAAATTTTTAAGTTTGCCATAGTTTAACAAATGCCTACCTTGTAAACCTTTGCTTTTCAAAGACTTAACCTCATAATTTCCGACGAGTTTTTTGCGAGTATTTTGCGAGTCTATCGTCTGCAACAATCGTAAAAGGTCGTCAATCAATCGGCAAAAATCGTAAAAGTAGGGCTTTTTTTAAACTATCGGGCGAAATATCCCTTAAAAAGAAACACGCTAACTTGGTGATTGTTAGCGTGTTGGGGCGGAGCGACCGAGATTCGAACTCGGGAATCGGTTTTGCCGATTACACGCTTTCCAGGCGTGCCTCTTCAGCCACTCGAGCATCACTCCATTGTCTTTTGCTCGGCAAAGTTAATAAATTTTTTTTGATTTTCGGCAACCTATACCTATTTTTTAGAGCGCATATCTCCACGAAATGCGTCACAGCATGAAAATGGAGCGAATGTAGACAGTCTACATTCGCTCCAAATTTGTAATATCAATATTCATTCGAGCACTGATGCCGCGAATGAATGTTTCGTCACATCATTATTCCTTGATTGCATCAGGGTCCTGTCCCCACTGCTGGCGTGCAAGGCGGCGATAGTTGTTGTAGCGCCACTGTGCATTCTCCTTGGCAGCCTTGAAGAGCTCTTCAGCCTCATCAGGATACTGCTTCATGACTGATGCATAGCGAACCTCACCCTTAAGGAATGCCTCGAAGTTGTCCCAGTTAGGCTCTTTGCTGTCGAGGGTAAACGGATTCTTTCCTTCCTTCTCCAGCTCGGGATTGTAGCGCCACAAGTGCCAGTATCCGCACTCCACTGCCTTAGCCTCCTCAGCCTGAGCCTTGCCCATACCGGCCTTCAAGCCGTGGTTGATACATGGAGCGTAAGCAATGATAATCGACGGACCGTCGTAAGCCTCAGCCTCGCGGATAGCCTTGAGTGTCTGTGCATTGTCGGCACCCATAGCCACCTGAGCTGCATATACATAACCGTAGGTTGATGCAATCAAGCCAAGGTCCTTCTTGCGGATACGCTTACCCGATGCAGCAAATTTGGCGATAGCTCCGAGCGGTGTAGCCTTCGAAGCCTGGCCACCGGTGTTGGAGTAAACCTCAGTATCGAGTACAAGGATATTCACGTTCTTGCCCGATGCAAGCACATGGTCAAGACCGCCGAAACCGATATCGTAGGAAGCACCGTCACCACCGATAATCCACTGTGAACGCTTCACAAGATAGTGGCTCAGCTCCATTATCTTCTTGGCTTCAGGCTTGTCGCAATCCTTCACAAAGTCGATAATCTTGTCGGCAAGCTCGCGGCTCTTCTCAGCGTCGTCCTTGTTCTCAAGCCAAGCAGCAAAGAGCTCTTTTGCTTCAGCAGGTGCGCAGTCGCACATCGAAGCCTGCTTGATTAAGTTCTCAAGGCGTGCACGCATCTTCTCGTTAGCGATTACCATACCAAGACCGAACTCGCAGAAGTCCTCAAAGAGTGAGTTGGCCCATGCCGGACCTTGTCCGCGCTCGTTGGTAGTGTATGGAGTAGAAGGTACTGAACCTGAGTAGATTGAGCTACAGCCGGTAGCATTGGCTACCATCTCGCGCTCACCGAAGAGCTGAGATATGAGCTTCACATACGGTGTTTCGCCGCAACCTGAGCATGCGCCGGAGAACTCAAACATCGGTGTA
Organism: uncultured Prevotellaceae bacterium; assembly: GCA_945983195.1. Taxonomy (GTDB): domain Bacteria; phylum Bacteroidota; class Bacteroidia; order Bacteroidales; family Muribaculaceae; genus CALZFJ01. The sequence continues at coordinate 3,383 of CAMFSS010000281.1, forward strand.
GCAAACTGTGAGTTCTTCACATTAAGCTTCACATCTACGAGTTTCTGCTTGCTGGTTACATTCTTCACGCAGTAGTCCCACTTAGCCTGATTGGCAACCTCGTTCTGGAATGGCTTCATAACAAGTGCCTTCACGCCCTTCTTGCCCGGACATACGTCGACGCAGTTGCCGCAACCGAGGCAGTCGAGGTCATCAACAACCTGTACGAAAGACATGCCGGCGAATGACTTGCCGATTGCAGGAAGTGCGCCACCGTCCTTGAATGGCGATG
>CAMFSS010000282.1 GCA_945983195.1 uncultured Prevotellaceae bacterium
CGAAATCATTATGTTAAAACCTGAAGATTTGAAGGAAATTGCTTCAAAAGGGATTTCAGAAGCCACTTTTGAGGAGCAACTCAATCGTTTCAAAACCGGATTTCCATATCTGAAAATCAAGGCAGTAGCAACCGTAGGCAATGGAATTATGCGCCTCGACGGCGAGGAGGAAACAAGCTGCGAACAGGCTTGGGACAAATTCCTCACCGACGGCGGAACTGTGGAGAAATTCGTTCCCGCATCAGGAGCTGCAAGCCGCATGTTCAAGAATCTATTTGAGTTCGTTTCGGCAGGCATAGAGGAGCCGACTAACGACTTTATGAAAGCCTTCTTTGCAGGCCTTGAGAACTTTGCATTCTTCAATGCGCTCGATGCTGCGTGCGTGAAAGTGTACGGCAAGGGAGCAAAGGCACTTGTTGCCGAAGGCAAGCCTGTGGAGGTAGTGAAATGCCTCATTACCGGCGAAGGAATGAATTATGGAGCAATGCCCAAGGGTCTGCTACAATTCCACAAAGTAGGGGAGGAAGTGCACACTCCGCTTGAAGAGCACCTTGAAGAGGGAGCACAATATGCTACCGACAAGGACAAGAAAGTAAATATCCATTTCACAGTATCACCTGAACACCGCAGTGCTTTTGAAGCACTTATCGGCGAGAAAGTTCCCGAAATGGAACAGAAGTGGGGAGTGAAATACACCGTATCACTCTCGGAGCAGAAGGCTTCGACCGACACAGTGGCTGTGACTATGGACAATGAGCCTTACCGCGAAAACGGCAAATTGCTGTTCCGTCCGGCTGGACACGGCGCACTAATCGAGAACCTCAACGACATGAATGCCGATGTGGTTTTTGTGAAGAACATTGACAATGTGGTGCCTGCTAGCCTACGCGAAGCTACTGTGAAATACAAGAAGGTGATTGGCGGATATTTGGTGAAAGTGCAGAAGCAAATCAAGGAATATGTGAACGCGCTTCGCAGCGGCAAATACACCATCGACGACCTCCGTACTATGGTAAAATTCCTGCACGACACCCTGAACGTGCGCAACGAGCAGACCAAGAACCTCGATGATTCGGAACTTGCAGTGTATTTGCTTAACAAGTTCAACCGACCAATCCGTGTCTGCGGCGTAGTGAAGAACGACGGAGAGCCTGGTGGTGGTCCGTATATAGCCTACAATGCCGATGGCACTACATCACCTCAAATTCTTGAGAGTGCCCAATTCGACAAGAGCAAGCCTGAATCAGTAGAACTCATAAAGAGCGGAAGTCACTTCAACCCGGTTGACCTCGTTTGCTACATAAAGGACGTAGACGGCAACAAATTCGACCTCAAGAAGTATGTCGACAAAGACACCGGCTTGATATCAGAGAAATCAAAGTCGGGCGTTACAATCAAGGCACTTGAGTTGCCGGGATTGTGGAACGGCTCGATGAGCGACTGGAACACAGTGTTTGTAGAGGTGCCCATCGTAACCTTCAATCCTGTGAAAACAGTGAATGACCTGCTCCGTCCGCAGCACCAAGGATAATAAATAATTTAGGGATTCGCATGATGTGCGAATCCCGAATCTTAACATAAGCATTGATTATGAAGAAGACCACAATAATTGCCATAATTACTGCACTCTTTGCACTTGGCTGCATTGAAATGTGCAGTGCGCAACAAAAAACAGCTTCCGGCACGAAGAGTGAAAGCACCGGCACAAAGTCATCGAAAGTGCGAGAGCTTAACGAGACTGAATTTTCCACTCTAGTTGCCGACTACACTTCACAGACATGGAGCTTCAAGGGCAAACGCCCTGCCATTGTTGATTTTTCAGCTACATGGTGCGGTCCATGCCAGCGGTTATCGCCTATTCTCGAAGAACTTGCAAAAACCTACAATGGAAAAATCGACTTCTACAAAGTTGATGTCGACAAATGCCCGAATCTGTCGAGGGCATACGGTGTCAGCTCCGTACCGATGATGATTTTCTGCCCATTGGAAGGGAAGCCGACCGCCGTAACCGGACTTTATCCAAAAGAAGAACTGGTGAAAGCCATTGAATACGTCTTCAAGATAAAGTGAGCTATTTTGCCATGCTCACTTCACCTGGGGCTATGACAATTTTATGTGCCTTATATAAGAAACCAAGCGTTTTTTTGAAATCCTTTTTACTGCAATTGAACACTGAACGAATCATTTCGGGCGACGAAGAATCGGTGATGTGCATACTGCCGCCATTCTGAGCAATATACTCCAAAATCACGTCGGCAAGACTCTTCACGCGCTTCACTTCACGGTCGCCAAGCTTCAAGTCGATTTTACTGTCGGCACGAACAGTCTTTATAAAAGCCTGGTGCTTCTCTCCGATATTTATATCTTGATAAATCTCATCATGATATATCATTCCCCAAAACAGATTGTCGACAATCACCTTAAATCCAAGCTCAGTGCGCTGTGCCACAAGAATATTCACTTTCTGCCGGAATTTGTATTGCGGAATCACGTTGTCAAGAAACTTATCGAGCTTAGCCGATGCAACAATACGCTTCGACTCATGGTCGAGATATACATAGACAACATACCAGCGTCCAGCAATCATACGCCGCTTCTGCTCGCGGAAAGGCACGAGCAAGTCTTTCATCAACCCCCAATCAAGGAATGCGCCCACACTGTTCACAGCCTTCACACGCATGAATGCAAATTCGCCCACCTGAGCTCGGGGCATTTCAGTTGTAGCAACAGGACGGTCTTCAGAGTCGTTATACACAAAAACGTCGATACTGTCGCCAATCGCCATATCGGCAGTTATGTACCTATTGGGCAGCAACACTTCGGTTGCGTCATCGTTCGATTTCAGATAGAACCCAGGCTCAGCAGAACGGACAATTTCAAGATTATTGATTTTCCCGATTTCCATCGTCGAATAAAAATAAATAAATGTTGAGTATAAAAAAGGCGTGCCCACATTATGGCAACGGGGCACACCTTCCATTTTCAATTATCTTCCGTATAAAAACTTGGCCTTATTCACCTTTAATAGCTGCAATACCCGGAAGCACCTTACCCTCGATAGCCTCGAGGAGAGCACCGCCACCGGTAGAGATATAAGAAACCTTGTCGGTCAAACCGAACTTGGTGCAGCATGCAACAGAGTCACCACCACCGATAAGCGAGAATGCGCCTTCAGCAGTTGCAGCAGCGATAGCATCGCCGATAGCCTTTGAGCCTGCGCAGAAATCGTCGCATTCGAATACGCCGGCAGGACCATTCCAAAGGATAGTCTTTGCTCCCTTGATAGCCTCAGCAAATGCCTTCTGTGCCTCAGGGCCGGCATCAACACCCTCAAATCCTTCAGGAATTGCATTAGAAGGATAGTTGGCAATTACAGACCCCGGCTTAACAGACATGGTAGCAAAGTCAAGACCATTGGTGCAAGTTGCATCAGCAGCCATAACCAGCTCTACGCCCTTCTCGGCAGCGAGCTTCTCAACGTTAAGAGCAACGTCGAGCTTATCCATCTCTACGATTGAGCAGCCAATCTCACCACCGTGAGCTTTAGCGAATGTGTAAGTCATACCACCGCAAAGGATAAGCTTGTCGGCCTTGCCAAGGAGGTTTTCAATGATACCAATCTTAGAAGAAACCTTTGAGC
>CAMFSS010000283.1 GCA_945983195.1 uncultured Prevotellaceae bacterium
AGTACTACACTCTAGACATAATAGATATCACACCAAAATAAAGGCCCACGACTTCCTCGCAGGCGTCGGAAATTTCACCCAAAGAAGCTCTCACGGCAGCGGCTTTCACTGCGAGGTCGAGCAAGTTGCCTTCACCGGTCTTGACGCACTCGGTGATAGCAGCAAGAGCAGCCTTCACGGCAGCTTCGTCGCGGTGAGCGCGGAGGTCTTCAAGGCGTTCAATCTGCTCCTTGCGAACCTCGGTGTTGTCGATTTCAAGAATGTCGATAGGAGCTTCCTTCTCGAGGCGATACTTGTTTACGCCAACGATAGTCTGCTTGCCCGAGTCGATGCGTGCCTGAGTGCGGGCAGCCGCCTCCTCGATGCGCATCTTAGGAATACCGGTCTCGATAGCCTTAGCCATACCGCCAAGTTTCTCGATTTCCTGCAGGTGAGCCCAAGCCTTTTGGGCAATCTCGTTGGTGAGCGACTCTACATAGTAAGAACCTGCCCATGGGTCGATTTCCTTGCAGATGTAGGTCTCCTCCTGGATGTATATCTGAGTGTTACGTGCGATACGGGCCGAGAAGTCGGTTGGGAGAGCGATAGCCTCGTCGAGAGCGTTGGTGTGGAGCGACTGAGTGTGACCCAAAGCTGCGCCCATAGCTTCGATACAAGTACGACCAACATTGTTGAACGGATCCTGCTCGGTGAGCGACCAGCCTGAAGTCTGGCAGTGAGTACGAAGAGCCAGTGATTTGGGGTTCTTCGGGTCGAAATGCTTAACGATCTTTGCCCAAAGCATACGTGCAGCACGCATCTTGGCAATCTCCATGAAGAAGTTCATTCCAATTGCCCAGAAGAACGACAGACGCGGAGCAAATGCGTCGATATTCATGCCTGCGTTAACACCGGCACGAAGGTACTCAAGACCGTCGGAGAGTGTGTAAGCCAGCTCAATGTCGCAAGTGGCACCTGCTTCCTGCATGTGGTAGCCCGAAATTGAGATTGAGTTGAACTTAGGCATGTTCTGCGAAGTATATTCGAATATGTCGGCAATAATCTTCATCGAGAACTTAGGAGGATAGATGTAGGTGTTGCGCACCATGAACTCCTTAAGAATATCGTTCTGGATTGTTCCTGCCATTTCGTCGAGCTTTGCGCCCTGCTCAAGTCCTGCATTGATGTAGAATGCAAGCACAGGAAGCACTGCACCGTTCATTGTCATCGACACCGACATCTTATTCAATGGAATACCATCGAAAAGCACTTTCATGTCCTCGATAGAGCAGATCGAAACACCGGCTTTTCCCACATCGCCCACTACGCGTGAGTGGTCGGCATCATAGCCGCGGTGTGTAGCAAGGTCGAATGCTACTGAAAGTCCCTTCTGTCCTGACGCAAGGTTGCGGCGGTAGAAGGCATTCGACTCGGCTGCGGTCGAGAATCCTGCATACTGGCGGATGGTCCAGGGACGCATTGCATACATTCCGCTGTACGGGCCACGCAGATATGGAGGAATACCGGCTACATACTCCAGGTGCTCCAGACCTTCAAGGTCGTTCTTTGTGTAAATAGGCTTAACCGGGATAAGCTCAGGGGTTATCCATTTTTCGCCTTCGGCAATCTCATTATGCTTAACATTAAAAGCATCGGTTGCAATATCTATATTTCTAAAATTCGGTCTCATTGTCGATTTCTTATTTTAATAATTTAGCGTTGAAAGCTTTTAATGTTTCCAATACATTGCTGCGAACATTTACGAACTCTGTGATGCCTACAGCCTTGAGGTCGTCGCTGCATGCAGGTGCACCTGCTACAACAAATTCGGCGCGGCCATTCAGCACCTTGAATGCCTCGGGTGCGAGTGTTGCATATTCATCGTCGCTTGAGCAGAGCACTACGACGTCTGCTTGCTTCTCCATTGCTGCCTCAATTCCTGCCTCTACGGTCTCGAAACCGAGGTTGTCGATAATCTGGTAGCCTGCGCATGCAAAGAAGTTGGCTGAGAACTGTGAGCGTGCAAGGCGCATTGCAAGATTACCGATGGTGAGCATGAACACTTTTGGACGCTTGCCTGAACGCTCGGTTTCAAGGCGGAGTGCCTCAAATTCGCTTGCAGCGCGTGTGTTCTTCAGTGCCTCCACTGCTTCGGTTTCTGCCTCGGCATCGTGGTTGTGTCCGCAGCAGCACTTGCCGCATTCGCACTCTATCTTGTCGTTGGCTATTTCGTTGAAGTTCGGGAACTGGTTTGTTCCAAGAAGCGACTCCTTGCGGCGCGCAACGTCGGTGTGGCGCTTGTCGCTCGACTCGTTCACTGCCTTCTGTACTTCGCCTGCCTTCAGTGCTGCATAGAAGCCGCCCTGTTCCTCTGTTGCAAGGAAGAGCTTCCAAGCCTCGTTGGCAATCGACACTGTGAGGGTCTCTACATAGTATGAACCGCCGGCAGGGTCAACAATCTTGTCGAGGTGGCTCTCCTCTTTGAGAAGAAGCTGCTGGTTGCGGGCAAGACGCTCTGAGAAGTCATCGGGATTCTTGTATTGCTTGTCAAACGGTGTCACAGTGATTGAATCAACTCCGGCAAGTGCTGCCGACATCGACTCGGTCTGTGAACGCAGCAAGTTTACGTATGCGTCGAAAATTGTCTGGTTGAATTCCGAAGTGGTAGCGTGCACATTCATCTTGCAAGCGCAATCGCACTTAGGCTCATATTGCTTCACGATTTGTGCCCAAAGCATACGTGCGGCGCGGAACTTGGCAATCTCCATGAAGTAGTTTGTCGAGATTCCCATGTTGAACTTGATGCGCTTGGCAGCCTCGGTAGCGTCTACTCCGGCATCTGTAAGCTGGCTAAGCCATTCGTTACCCCACGAGAGGGCATAACCAAGCTCTTGATAGATATATGCTCCGGCGTTGCAGAGCTTGTCGGTGTTCACTGCAAGCACGCGCAAATTCTTTACATCGGCAACAGCCTTGACAATTTCGGCTGCAAGTGCCTTTATATCCTTTGGGAAGTCTTTGCCATGCTTCAGCAGACGGCGGAATGGGTCGAAACCGATTGAGCCGGTGAATGTGTCGGCTGCTCCTGCTGCCTTCACCACTTCCACAAGGTCTTTAGCAAGCTGCAATGCCTTGTTGGGGCAGCAGTCGAAGTTGATTTCTACTTTTGCAAGGTCAATTCCTGCAAGAAGGGTCTTCAATCCTTCTGCATCAAGTTCCTCTTTGAGCTTGAAGCCGAGCGATGTTACGCCCTTGCCCAAAATGTCAAGTGCCTTCTCGTTGGCTCCTTTAGGGCAGCACACTTCAATCTCCTGACGGATATACCAGTCGTTGTTGGTCTTAGTTCCACGGACGAATGGATACTCGCCGGGGAGAGAATCGGTTGTTTTAAGGTCCTTTATATCTTCAGCGCGATACATTGGCTGAACATTGAAACCCTCATTTGTGCGCCAAACTAATTTCTTGTTGAAGTCAGCGCCTTTAAGGTCCACTTCGACTTATGCCCTCCATTCCTCAGTGGAAACTGGAGGAAACTGGTCGAACAGTTTTTCTTTGTTATCTGCCATATCTTATTTATTATATCAAACTTAAGTTTTTAAAGTATCAGTTTTTTCGTAATCTAATAAATATTTCATTTTCTTGAAATCAATTAAAAAA
>CAMFSS010000284.1 GCA_945983195.1 uncultured Prevotellaceae bacterium
GCTGTACATTGTAGAGATCGAGGTGCAGTAACTTCAAGGCTTTTGCGATGGTGAAGTTTCGCAGTTTATCTTGCAACCTCTTACACCTCCTGTAATCTCAAACACATTAGCATCTACCGTAGGAACAAACACTCCAGTATATGTGCCGAGTGCAGCATACGCTGATTATTGGCAAGCTGAGGGCTGGTGCAATTTTACAAACTTAATTAGCATATCGAATCCAATAACTAATATTCAATTCAACGAAAGTGATTTGTCGATTTCTATAGGATCACACTTGTCCCTATCAAAAACCATCACACCATCTAATGCGACAATAAATACCTTGAAATGGACATCAAGTGACGAAAGGATCGTAGCGGTTGATGCTGATGGAAATATTACGGGACTGACAGAAGGGGTGGCAACCATTACGGCCCGTGCGATTGATGGAAGTGGCGTGTCGGCTACGTGTACAGTGAAAGGTGAGCGTGTGATGGTAGAGTCAATCCAGATAAGCCAGAACACTTTGTGCCTTGATATAAACGGTAGCGCAATGCTTACGTGCACTGTATTGCCTGAAAATGCAACATCGAAAGACCTTGAATGGATTACCGACAATTCGGGAGTCGTGGCTACGAAGAGCGGAGGCAGCACTAACTCTTTGCAGATTCTGGGACTGAAAAAGGGTACTACCACTATCACATGCCGCACTACTGATGGCAGCGAGCTTGAGGCTTCGTGCGTGATTGCTGTGGGTTACGATGCCGGAGATATGAACAACGACGGAAACGTGAATATCGGTGATGTTACGGCTTTGATCAACCATATCCTCGGCAACACTCCGGCTAATTTCATTGCCGCACTTGCCGATATAAACGGTGACGGTAATGTGAACATTGGCGATGTAACTGCACTTATAAACAAGATTCTAACTTCAAATAATTAATATTTTTTCAAAAATTTCAAAAACATGAAAAGAGTATCATTAATGATTGCTGCGTTTGTTGCGAGCGTTGCAATGGTGAATGCAGCTGAAATGAAGACTTCCGACATTTCGGGGTATGACAATGTAATTTATGGCGTTGATGAGACTGTCGGGACTGACAAGACCGCAGTAATGTCGGTGTGTATGAAAAACAGCTGGTCGGTCCCCGGATTCCAGTTTAACTTAGAGGTTCCTGAGGGGTTTGAGGTTATGACTGATGATGATGGGTATTACCTCATTGAATTAAGCACCGAACGCACTACATCGCGAAAAACTGATATTTTCCGTACAAGTCTGCAAAGCGATGGCAGCATTATGGTGCTTTGCAGCTCTACAGAGAATGCATTCTTTAGTGGTAATGATGGAGAGGTGTGCACCATCAAGTTCAAGATGAAAGAAGACCTTGAAATAGGAAACTATGAGGTTGGCTTTAAGGAAATTTACATCTCAGATGCTCAGGGAACGACTGCTTACGTTGAACGCACAACAGCTTGCCTCGAAGTCGATGCCGCTACTGGTGCTGAGCTTGTTGGGGTAGATGCTCTGGAGGGAGCTGAAATTTATGGAGTAGATGGAACTCGCCGCTCTGGGCTTCAGCAAGGTGTGAACGTTATCCGCTACGCAAATGGCATCACCAGAAAGGTGCTCGTCAAGTAATTGTGGATTAGTAATACAGGAAAAGAAGCTTTTTTTAGAATCCGTATTTTCACATATACATTCACGGAATTTTTGATTGGTGGGGTGTGTGGGAATGCGGATTCTTTATTGCGGGGCGTGGGAGTGGGTGGGATAAAAAATTACGCCGGGACTCGGGAGGGAGTTCCGGCATACAGTATGGATTGCACACACGGTGTGCGCCAAATCGAGTGAATCCCTTCGGGATTACTTCGATACAGAATCAGAAACAGTCAAGCTGTAACGACCTTTTGCACGACGACGAGCCAACACCTTGCGGCCGTCGGCAGTCTTCATTCTCTGGCGGAAACCATGCTTGTTTGCTTTCTTTCTGTTGGAAGGTTGGAATGTTCTTTTCATTGCCTTTTATGTTTAATTTATTTTTATTATCAATTTCGAGTTGCAAAAGTAGACATTATTTTTGAAATAACCAAAGATAGAGCGATTTTTGCGTGAAACTTTTGTATTTTTTGGCAATTTCCATTAATTTTGCACCATAATTCGGAGAGAAACAATTCTATAATTAATAATACAGCTCAAAAATCAAATTTATGATTAACGCTCAAGACATTAAAATCGGAACTTGCATCCGCATGGACAACAGCCTCTACTTTTGCATCGACTTCCTTCACGTGAAGCCGGGCAAGGGCAATACTTTCATGCGCACCAAACTGAAGAACGTGGTAGACGGCCGCGTGCTTGAACGCCGCTTCAACATCGGCGAGAAACTCGAAGACGTGCGCGTGGAGCGTCGTCCATACCAATTCCTCTACACTGAGGGAACTGACGACATCTTCATGAACAACGAGACTTTCGAGCAGATTCCTATCGCCAAGGACCTGGTTACAGGCAGCGAATTCATGAAGGAGGGCGACACAGTGGAGGTGGTCAGCGATGCTTCGACCGACACTATCCTCTTTGCGGAAATGCCTATCAAGACTGTGCTCAAGATCACTTACACTGAGCCGGGCATCAAGGGCGACACTGCAACCAACACACTCAAGCCTGCAACTGTGGAGACCGGTGCAACAGTGCGCGTGCCTCTCTTCATCAACGAGGGCGAGCTTATTGAGGTTGACACACGCGATGGCTCATACGTGGGTCGCGTGAAGGCTTAATGAAACCCCAAGAGGGTATTTTAGCATCATCAAGCGTGGTATTTCGATGAAATGCCACGCTTTTTGTTTGCCAACTAAAAGAAAAGCTGGCATTTTGCAACATTTACACTATAATTCCGAGCCATTTTCAAGCCATAGTGAGATTTTTTTGGATATTTGCAAAAAATCAGCCCCGAAATAGTGCATATAAAAAAATTTATTTCTAAATTAGCACCCGATAAAACAACTTATTATGTGCTGCCGGCAACGGTGGCATGAACTCAAAAAATTTAAGCTATGATAGTAGGAATTCCTAAAGAAATCAAAAACAACGAGAACCGCGTTGGTATGACACCGGCAGGTGTTGCCGAACTCGTAAAACGAGGTCACACGGTCTATGTGCAGCACACTGCAGGCGAAGGCTCGGGTTTTGCCGATGCCGACTATGAAGCTGTGGGTGCAAAGATTCTCCCGTCGATCGACGACGTATACGCCATCGCCGAGATGATAGTGAAGGTGAAAGAGCCGATTGAGCCGGAGTATGCACTAATCAAAGAGGGACAATTGCTTTTCACTTATTTCCATTTTGCATCGGACAAGGAGCTTACTGATGCCATGATCAAGAGCAAGGCTGTGTGCCTGGCATACGAGACGGTGGAACTACAAGACCGCTCACTGCCTCTGCTGATACCTATGAGCGAGGTTGCAGGCCGCATGTCGATTCAGGAAGGTATGCGCTTCCTTGAGAAGCCACAGCTCGGCAAGGGAATACTGCTTGGCGGAGTGCCGGGAGTGAAGCCCGCACGCGTGCTGATCATCGGTGCCGGAACTGTCGGCACCAATGCCGCGTTCATAGGCCCCGGAGCAGGTGCTGGTGTGAC
>CAMFSS010000285.1 GCA_945983195.1 uncultured Prevotellaceae bacterium
ACTGCAAATCGCGTGAGTTTCTGATGACGAAACGGATTTGTAGACGGTCGCCCACACGGGCATTGTCGGCTTTGACAAGACGGTCGCCATCGACAACGTAGATTTCTTTAGCTATAGAAAGCTCGTCGACTTGTGCAGGCTTAATAGAGGTGATAGGAGCTGAATACTGGCAATAGAGAGCACCCCATGCAGGGCTGTCGCCCTGACGCGACACTTTGAGCAGCGACTCAGAAGCCGCCTCGACGGATAGCGTGCGCTTGAAGTAGCCAATGAAGCGGTCGGCATCGCCGGTGGAAACCTCAGTGCCGGCAACAGATATTCGGGCAGGCTGCTGCTTTCCAAGCCATTTGCTTCCACTTGATAGAATGGCATTAATTGCACCACTTGCAAGGCTTGAACCGCCCCAATCGTTTGCCTGCTTGTCGAGAAGCACCCACTTGCGGATAAGGTCGACATCGGGCGAAAGAGGGTCAATCTCGGCAAATGCAGAGAGCATAGCGGTGGTGAGAGCAGTCTTGCTGTAGAAGCAATCCCAGCCAATCTGCAAATTATCCCAATACATGCCGATGGCAGGCTTCGTGATAGAGAACTCACGGAGCGAGCGGAGAATGTTCTTAGGAGTCACCTTGTCACCATTGCGGTGGAGAGCCATAGCAAAATAAGCCTTAGCAGGGAGCTGCAAGCCTTTCCACTCAGTGCGCATAGTAGCGAGAGCCTTGCTGTGAACAGTCTTCATATCGGCAAGAATGGGGATATCGGAATAGAGCGAGCGAGTGTAGACATAGTCGCTCAAGTGGCTGAAATCATTCGGATTCTTGCGCTCACGGAAGATCTCGAGCTGCTCGGCATCGTAATAGGCAACTGCACGCGATAGCATATTGTCGAGGCGGCTGTCGGGAGCAATGTAGCCGAGGCGGCGAACTTCGCCAAGAAGTTGCAGAATGGTGTGAGTGGCATAGAATGACGAAGTGCAGCGGTCGTAGTTCACCCAAGTGAAACCACCATCGGACATTTGCATTGCAGCAAGTTTTTCGATGAGTTTGTCGGTCTGTTGCTGACTCTTAACATCGTCGAAAAGTTCGCTGATGGAATGCATACGGAGCGTCTGGCGGTCGGCCTCACGCAGCCACGGAGAAGCCAGAAGAGTGCCGATTTTCAGCTCACCATTCTTGGCAAGATTGGAAACCAGAGTAGAATCGGCTTCACGAGTGTTCCAGTAGTTGACGGCCTCACGAATCTCGGGTGACGAAACCGCAATGCCGCGAGCCACAAGCAGAGCATAGAGAGAATGTGCAATGGAAGTGGAGCACAATTCATTGTCGCTTGCCAGCGACGGAAGCGCAGTGACACAGTACCACACCGGATTGTCGCTGTATTCGAGAGTTACGCGGCTGCCCTTGTTGAACTTAGGCAGATTAAGCTCGAAATTCTTATTTTTGGCATCGATGAAGAAAGGCAAAGTCTCAACCACAGGCGAAACAGAAGGGAGAATGACGAGAGCATGCTGCTCGCCATCGCCAAACTGAGAAGTGGCAGCCTTCACACGGTAGCCTACACAAGCAAGAGTGTCGGGAACCGTCCAGTCGATAGTGACAGGCTTGGATTCGCGAGCTGCAAGAGAGAGGTCGACTTGGCGTGACGTAAGCACCGCGTTGTCGGCAATATTGAAAATCTCGACAAGAGCAGTGCATTGTTGGGCAGAGTCGGAAGCATTGATTACAGATGATGCGATCTGCACCTTGTCGCCCTGACGGACGAAACGCGGCATATTGGCACGAACCATGAGCGGCTTAGTGGTCATGACCTCCTTAACGATGCGAGCCGTGTGCACATCGGCAGTGTAGGCAACCGCCTGCATGAGCCAAGTGGTGCAGAAATCGGGAGCAGTGAAGTCGATGAAAATATTGCCATCGGCATCGGTACGAAGCTGAGGACGCCATAGTGCAGTCTGAATATCGGCAGTGCGCACCTTTATGTTGTCGAGGTTTGACTTAGCACCGGCGGCAGATCCGGTGACAGCAGTTGCAGACTCGACCACAGCTTCTTCAGCCTCTTCCATCACTGCATCGGGAGCAACTGCCATGGCTCCATATTGTACGTTGCGATTATCCGAGCCTTCGTCGAAATCAGAATTGAGATTATACATTATACGCGGACGAGAGCCCTTGAAGCGATAGGTGGGAGCAAAAATGTTCACATTGTAGGTGAAAAGCTGCGGCAATTCAATCTCAACCTGTTTGAGGTTGGCGGTAGAGAGGAATTTATTGAAGGTGTTGATATTCAAGCTGCTTCGCATAATGTTGCTCCACAACACAGCCGTGAATACTGAAGGAGTGGGGAAATCCCAATCATTCTTGGCGATTTTGTTAATGGCATTATCCATCAACTCGCAAATCATGGCACCCTTCACAAGATTGCCACGCGCATCGACAAGCTGGAATGACCAACGCTCAGCAGAGCCAGGAACAAGATTGTCGCGGAAAACGAGAGGCTTGATGGATATGTTGTTGGGGCGATACTTGGAATCGAAACGGAAATTCAATCGGTGTGACTCGCCATTGGCAACGGTGATGAAAGTGAGGTCGACAAACTCATTTTCATCTTTAGGTATGTCGAAATAGAGGCTGTGCAAGCCGGGTTTCATCTTCAACCAGCCCTCACGAATCACCTTTTTGCGGCTTGCAGCGATGCAATAGATGTGGCTGTCGGCATTGCTGTTGCCAAGGAGAAGTGACACGCGGTTGTTGTCGTCGACACGGCTTTCGCAGGCAGGAATCCATAGAGGCGACTCAACCGGCGGTAGCTTGTCGCTTGGGCGGAAAATGGTGATATCGAAACTGAGCGATGCATCGTACGGTCCTTCGATACGGCAAGCGTATTTGCCCGACTTGATAGCGGCAGCATTTTCAACAACGGGCTTTGAAGGAGAGAAAGAGCCTTGGGCAACCACATTGCCCGAAGCATCGGAGAGAGTGTAGCTGCAAACCGGCTTCTCGCCAGGGTCGGTGCATCGAACCTCGACAGGCAAACACAGCTCATTATCGGCATTGAAGCATAAATCGGGCGTGTTTTTCAGCTCGATAGTGCAGAATTGAGAGGTGCGGAAAGATGTGGAAGCCGACTGGGTTTCACCAGCATCAGATGTAACGTCGATGTCGACCACATATTGCGAGAAGCGGTAGGAAACATCGGGCGCATTGAGAGCGTCGGCAGGAACAACTATTGAGAATGAACCGTCGGGGCCGGTAGTGACCTGGAATGTGTGCAACAGCGACTTATCGGCATCGAACCGCCACCACCATGACCACTCTTGCAATGAGAGAGTGGCAGTGATGCGTGCATTTGCCAAAGGAATGCCGGTGTAGGTCATAGCTTTTCCGGTGATAACAGCGTCTTTCCCCTTCTCGAAGAAATCGGGAGAGGATGTTTCGACAAAGAACGTGGGAACCTTGTAGTCGCTGACTTCGATTTCGGCAGAACTTAAGTCAGCGCCGTCGAGAGTAGCTTCAGCCAATTGGAAAGATCCATAGCGGCGGTCGCGCGGCGTCGCCAGAGCTCGACCCAGGCGCCCCTCGTCGGCGGT
>CAMFSS010000286.1 GCA_945983195.1 uncultured Prevotellaceae bacterium
TAGATGGCATAGTCGGTGATCATCACAATGTCGATACGGCCTTTATCGGTACGCACTTCCACATCAACCATGTAGCCAAGTAGTGAGAAAAGCACATAGAGAAGCTGTTGGTAATGCCCTTCGTAGTTTGTATTGTCGCACTGCGGCACAGTGAGCAGATAGACCTTTAGCAGTTTCAACGCCTCGTCGAGCCGGTCGCAGATGATATGCTCGCACATATCGCCAAGCGTAGTGCGTCCATCGTCAATCTTGTTGAGCACATAGTTCGGAAACAGGCTGTCCATAAGCCCAATGCGAATCTCATTGTTTGGCATATCAAGGGTATAAAGTCCCGACAGGGGGTTATAGCCCTTTATAGTGAGGTAGCCGCTCTGATAAAGCAGAGGAATAATGCTTGTGAGCCGCTCAGCCGGAACGTCGAACCCATTAACTCCGAGTCGCTTTTCACCAATATCTGACGGTTGCACATTGAATTTGCGCATCATCTCAATGATGAACGTAGGAGTGCCAGAGCCAAACCAATAGCTTCCGAGGCGTTTATCCGAAAACGCATTGATGATACTGAATGGATTAAATATGTCGGGCGAGGGCCAGGTGAAGTGGTAGCCGTCGTATTGATAACCCAATTATTCGAGCATCTCATCATGGGTATAGCCATTCGCTTCAGCCATTGCGTCAATATAGTCGCTAAGTTGCCCTGAGAGTTCTTCCTTTGAGATTCCGCAGATGTCGGCAAACTCCGGCTCCATACTGACATTCTTTATATTGTTCAGCTCGCTGAAGATGCTCAGTTGCGAAAACTTGGTGATTCCCGTGAGGAACACAAAGCGCAGGTATTTGTCGCAGCCTTTGAGCGGTGAATAGAAGTTGCGCATCACATTGCGGAGTACAGGCAGATTTTCTTCCTCGTGCACTATATCAAGCAGTGGAGCATCATATTCATCAATCAATACAACGACCTGCTTGCCGGTCTGCTCATAGGCTGTAAGAATGAGCCGGGTCAGACGGTCATTATTGTCAACGGCAGGATTCGTGATTCCGTAAATCTTTTCGTGTTCCTCCAGACGGTTTCCCAGAAAGCGTTGGAGTCTGTCTTTATCCATGTGCTTTCCGAGGCTCATATCGAAGTGGAGGACAGGATATTTCACCCAATCCTTTTCGAGTTGCTCTATGGCAAGACCCTTGAAAAGATCACGGCGACCATCGAAGTAGTAGTGAAGCGTTGAAGCAAGCAGCGACTTTCCAAACCGCCTCGGACGGCTAAGAAACACATATGGACTTCCTTTATGCGTCATTTCATACACCTGGCGGGTCTTATCAACATAAAGGAAATCGTTCTTGATGATTTTCTCAAAATCCTGAATGCCAATAGGACATTCTTTCAACTGCTTCTTCTCCATAGTTGTAGTGATTTTCTTTCGAGTGTAAAGTTACAACAAAAGAGAGCAGAAACAAAATTATCAGCTGATAATTTTGTTTCTGCGGATTTTGCTCTTATGTGATTCTCAAAGAGAATTGCTATTTTGTAATAAGAGAATATTGCTCGATTATGTGGCTATTCGTAGCGTGACAGGGAGGCGAGAGTGGCGTGGTAGGTGTGTTCGATGTCGAGATATTTGTTTTTTGCATCGAGGAAGTAGCGCAGCTCAAGCAGATAGTTGAGCAGCGTTATTTGACCACCGTCAAGAGCCTTTCGCAGCACAGTGAAGTTGTTGTTGTCGGCGATTATGTCGAAATATTGCGCCAGTTGCGACTTCAGTGCAACAGCTTGTGCATATTCCGACTTGATGCGTGCTTCAGTTTCGTTCTCGTAGGTTGTGCGGTGTAGCTCATTAGCCACAGCTTCGGCTTTTGCAGCAGCCACTTTGCGCTTGTTTGAGAAGATAGGGATTGAGGCTCCTACGGTCACACCATTGAAACCGTCGCCAAGCTCGTTGGTATACTGATAGCCAAGTTCCAGCTTGGGAAGCCACCCCTTCTTTGCAGCTTTCACATCGCTTTTTAGCGAATTGTCGAGGTGTGTGAAGTAGTCGGCTTGGGGATTGTTGCTTTCATACTGATTGCGGTAAACATCAATTGCCGCCAATTCTTCAGTGGGATAATCATTGAGATAATCAAGGTTGATGCCTTCAATGGGCTTGTTGCCATTCATTCCGCACAGTTGCTCTTTGAGTGAGTTCCGTCGTGCCTTAAGCTCGTCGAGAGCCTGCGAGGCTGCAATGCGCTCAATCTTGATTTTGTTGAGGTCGATAATCGACGTTTCGCCGTGCTCAAATGCTTTTGAATAGAGAGAGTAAAGCTCCTCTACATTCTTTATGATAAGCTCTTGAGCTTCAATCTGGCGGTTGGCGTACACTATGTCGATGCATAGCGAGCGAGCAGCGAGCCTTGTTTCTACTGCTTCGGCTTTAGCTGCCGAAGACAGTGCTTCGATACGATGGCTGTTTGCACGGTTTCGGTCGCTATAGACGCCGGGCCAGTCGAATCCTTGCGATACGCCAACGCCCCACTTGTCGCCCACGTTTTTGCTTCCGAAGTTGTACTCAAAAGCCACTTGAGGATCTTCCAGGTTATTGCTTGCACGCAATGCAATGCTGTCGCTGCTCACCTGTGAGCGAGCAGCCTTTAGCCGGGCATTGTTGTGAAGCACAGATGCCACAATATCGTCGATTCCGCCCTGTGCCGCTGCCGTTAGCGAAGCGGCACAGATGACTGTGGTTGCCAATAATAGATTTTTCATACTCATTTATTCAGCTTTTTGTGTCTTTTTAGCCAAGCGGCGCTCGGCAAGATAATAGAAAATAGGTACTACAAACACATTGAGAGTGGTGGAGGTGAACAAACCACCGAGAATCACTATTGCCATAGGGCTTTGAATCTCATTGCCAGGCTTGGAGCCGCTCAGAGCAAGCGGGATCAGTGCCAATGCAGAGGTAAGAGCCGTCATGATGATAGGACTCAGTCGGTCGGCTGAACCGATGGTGATGCGCTCCATTAGCGACTTTCCTTCGTTGCGGAGAGTGTTGTAGTGCGACATGAGCAGCATTCCATTGCGTGTGCTCACGCCGAGGAGTGAGATAAATCCGATAATTGCCGGGATATTAAGCTCACCCGAAGTGAAGAACAAGATGAACACGCCACCAATCATTGCCAGAGGTAGATTGAGCAGAATAATCAGCGACTGGGTGGTGTTCTTGAATTCGTTGTATAGGAGCAGGAACACAACAATCAGTGCCACAAGCGATGTAATGGCGAGCGTGCGCGATGCCTTCTCCTCACTCTCAAACTGTCCTCCATACTCTACATAGTAGCCTTCGGGCATTTTCACGTCGGTGTCGATGGCTGCCTGAATGTCGGTGACAGCACCACGGAGGTCGCGGTCGGCAACGTTGGCCGATATTATGATGCGGCGGCTTACGTTCTCACGGTTGATGGTGTTCGGACCGTCTGCCGAGCGAATTTCAGCAACTTGCGACAATGGAATCTTGCCAACATTGCTGTCGATCTTGAGGTTGCGTATTTTCTCCATTGAGTTGCGGTCGGCATCGGCAAGGCGCAGTGTGAGGTCGTAGGGCAGTCC
>CAMFSS010000287.1 GCA_945983195.1 uncultured Prevotellaceae bacterium
AAGGGCGATGAATTGGCGTCGGAATGTTTTCATAAACATATTTTGCTTTATAATTTGGGAAAAATGTTGTTGTTTTATTGTTTTGCTCAAAGGTAGGAATAAAAAACGACATTGCAATGACAATGTCGTGTGAAAAAGTTTGTTTCGGTTCATTATCGCATCAATAGAGAGCCGGCGCCGTAGCTGAGAAACCTGAAATCGTGTTTCAATGCAAAATCGTAGAGTTCGCGCCAGTGTCCGTCGACGAATGCCGACACAAGCAGCAGCAGTGTGGATTGCGGCTGGTGGAAGTTGGTAATCATTCCGCTGATGATGTGGAAACGGAAAGAGGGGGCAATCATGATTTGTGTGCTGCCTATGTAGGTGTCGGTGTGGTGACGGTCGAGATAGGCAACGATTTCGCTGAGAGCTTCGCGTGTGGAGAGTGGCGATTGGCAAGTGTAGGGCAGCCATTGGCCCACGCGCAATTCCTCTTCGGTTGCATTGGGATTGTCGTGGAGCAGAACACCTATGTAATAAAGGCTTTCGAGAGTCCGCACCGAGGTTGTTCCCACAGCCACCACCGGAGCGTCGCGTTCAATCAGCTCAACGAGGAGACTCCGGGGCACCGAAATGAACTCTGTGTGCATTTCATGGTCGCCGATGGTTTCCGACTTCACCGGCTGGAATGTACCTGCACCCACGTGGAGCGTTATTTCGCGGCGCAGAATGCCACGGCGGTCGCACTCGGCAAGTACGCTATCGGTGAAATGCAGTCCGGCAGTAGGAGCAGCCACACTGCCCTCGATGTGTGAATACACCGTCTGGTAGTCGGTAAGGTCGCTTGGCTCGGTGCTGCGGTTGAGGTAGGGCGGAATTGGAATTTCGCCCACAGCATCGAGAATGGAAGCAAAAGTGACATCGCCATTCCACTCAAATTCCACCTCGAAGGCATTGCCGCGGCGGTCGATGCGCCGTGCCGTGAGAGTAATATCCTTGCCGTCGACATTGACCACCTGCTCCAGAGTCTCGGCTTTCCATCGCTTGGCATTGCCTACAAAGCACAGCCATGAGCAGTGCTCTGTGGTGGCAAACGAAATGGCATAGTCGCGAGGCGAGAGGGGCTCGAGGCAGAAAATCTCTATTGTAGCACCGTGGTTGGGCTTTTGGAAGCGCAGTCGGGCGTTGATTACGCGCGTGTTGTTGTAGATAAGCATTGCCCCTTCGGGGAGCAGCGACGGAACGTCGCTGAAGCGGTATTCTGAAATGTCCGCCGTTACACTATTGCTGTTTTCAGCCTGGCTACAAGGTTTGTAGTATAGCAGCTTGCACTTTTCGCGCTCGGCGAGAGGGTGCTTGGCAATGCGTTCATCGGGTAGAGGATAGTTGAAGTCCTCAATGCGTATGTTGCGAATGTCTTCAATCATTTTTTGCTGACGTAATATTTTTGATTTGCAAAAGTAGTAAAAAACCGATGATTTGCATATCTTTGCAATAAAAAAACGTTCACAATATGCTATTGAAATTTATTTCCACGAAAAACTGTTTCCGCATGGCAGTCGCAATGGTTTGCGCTGTCACATGGCTCTGTGCACCGGCACAAAGTGTGATTTTTCCCCAGAAGCGACAACCGGGCAAAGCCGTTGCCATTGAGCGTGGCGACCGCTATGTGCTGCAAAACAAGGTGCTCGATGCTGCCTTTGTGCATAGTGACGGCAAGCTGCATTTTGGCGGCTCCACTGCACTGCATCTTGGAAAGGGCACTGAGCTCTTCAGGCTCATTCTCGGTGACAGCACAGTCGTAGAGTCTTCTGTCATGACGCTATCGGATTTGCGGCTTGTGAGCCTTGAAGCCGACGCTGATGCTGCAACTGCATCGCTGCGCTGCCGGGGCAAGGCACTGGCTGCAAAATTCACACATGGGGCAATCACGGTGGAGTGGCGTGCTGTGCTGCGCGACGGTTCACACTATTTGCGCACAGAGATGGATATATCCACTTCAGCCGATGTGCCGATGCGTGGTGTTGTGGCAATGAACTATCGTGCAGAGGGCGATACGCTTGCCGTGGTGGGAAATACGCGCGGTTCAGTGATTGCCGGGAAGCACATTTTTGCCGGACTTGAAACGCCCCTGGGGCTTAATAGCTGTAATGCGTCGGGCGAAATCAGCGGATTGTGGCAACGCAGCACCACACTGCGTCGCGACCGACCGTGGAATGTGAGTGCGGTGGTTGGACTTATTGCTTCCTGTCAGCCCAGACGCTCGTTTCTTGCCTATAGCGAGCGAGAGCGTGCAGTGCCTTGGCGACCCTATCCGGTGTATATTTCGTGGTATGAGCTGAATATCGACCGAAACAATGCCCGTGCACCTCTTTATCGGGGAAATATGACAGTGGAGCAGTGCACCGACGTGGTGGAGCATTGGAAAAAGATGCTTTACGACCGATATGGCATCGCCCCGAAGGCTTTTGTGTGGGACGATGGTTGGGACGAATATGGCACTTGGACGTTTAATTGCAACTTTCCCAACGGCTTCGACGAGCCGGCTTCGGCTGCTGCCACTATGGGTGCCGGAATCGGCGCGTGGCTTGGCCCGGTGGGTGGATATGGCGAATCGGGCATCTATCGGCGTGCCTACTGGAAGGATCAAGGTGGAATGCAGCTCAGCAACGACGACTATTACCAATTCTTCATCACCTCATGCAGCAATATGATTGAACGCTACGATTTCCGCTTCTTCAAGTTCGACGGCATTAGCGCACAGTTCTCGGCTGTTGGACCTGATGAAGGCACGGTAGGTGAGGAGAATGTGGAGGCTATTATCAGCATAGAGCATGCAATGCGGCTGAAGCGACCCGATGTGTTCCTGAATACCACTGTAGGCACATGGGCTTCGCCATTCTGGTTCCGCTTCACCGACGCTGTGTGGCGTCAGGAGGCCGATTATGCCGAGGCGGGCGACCAGGGCAGCGACCGTGAGCGGTGGATTACCTATCGCGACCGGCTTGTGTATCAGAATTTCGTGGAGCGCTCGCCGCTATGCCCTATAAACACTCTCATGACGCACGGCTTTATTCTCAGCCGCTTCGGACAGGTGTCGAAGGATATGGACTATGATGGAATTGTGCGCGAAATGCGTTGTGCCTTTGCCTGCGGGTCGGGAATGGTGGAACTGTATTGCGACTATGCCCTGATGGACAGCATCGGTGGCGGTGGACTGTGGCGTGAACTTGCCGACTGCATAAAGTGGCAACAGGAGCAAGCCGATGTGCTGCCCGATGTTCACTGGGTGGGCGGTAATCCGTGGGACGGAAAGCGTGCCAACGTCTATGGCTGGGGTGCGTGGAATGGACGCAAAGCGGTGCTTACGCAGCGCAATCCTGCTGCCGAAGTACAAGTGTTCACTACTACATTGCGTGAGGCACTCGACATTCCTGCATACGTGCGTGGCAGCGTCAGGCTGTCGGAGGCATTTGCACAGCCCACTCTGCCCGGACTTGATTGCAGCAAGCCTGTCGACATCGACGCTACGCTCAGCCTCACTCTCCCTGCATCGTCAGTATTCATCTACAATG
>CAMFSS010000288.1 GCA_945983195.1 uncultured Prevotellaceae bacterium
CCAATTTTCCATGTTAACCTCCAATAAAAAAGAGCCGTTCAGCTCTCCCTCGAAGGGCAAGGGCGTGCTTTTTGTGACTGCTGACAGCGGTCTGTGGTTCTACGACGGTACTTCGGTCGCTCCTTACGACATCGACCGCGACATTCCCGACCCCAACAATGTGGGAATTGTCCCCACACTCAAGCGTGCTCAGGTGTTTTGTGCCGCCATTTGCAGCGATTACATAGCATTTGGCACTGTGCGTAGCGGATTGGTGCTCAAATCGCTTGAAACCGGGTCAGTCCTCTTCTCAGGCACTTCGAGCGGTATGCAGAACAACACCGTGCTTTCACTCCACTTCGACAACGACCACAACATCTGGCTCGGTCTTGACAATGGTATCGACTACATGATTCTGAATGCTCCTGTGCGCAATCTGTTGAGCAGCGACGATGTGAATCACCTTGGCACCGGCTATGCATCGCTCATTCACGGCGATTACACCTATCTCGGCACAAATCAGGGGCTTTTCTTCTACAATCGCAACGGGAGTCCTTTCACCCGGAAGGTCAGGCAGGTGGAGGGATTCAAAGGGCTGGTGTGGATTCTGCGCGAAATCGACGGTATGGTGCTGTGTGGAGCCGATGCCGGAGCATTTGTGGTGAATGGTGAGCGCGCGCATCGCATCGGCAATATGCAAGGCACTTGGGACTTCAAGCCCATTGACGGACACCCCGACTTGCTGCTTGCCTGTGACTACACCGGGCTGAATGTGCTGCGACGCACCGCAGGGAGAGTGGAATTTGGGTGGCATATCAATAATTTTGATGTGTCGTCGAATCTCTTCGAGCAAGATGCCGATGGCTCGTTGTGGCTGAATCACTGGCAGAAGGGCGTGTATCGCCTCAGGTTCTCTCCCGATTTGCGCCACTTCGATGAGGTAGAGTTCTTTGATGCCTCAAATGGCTTGCCCGGAAACAGCAACAATCTTATTTGCAAAATCAACGGCAGGGTGTATGTGTCGTCAAGTGATGGATTCAGACGCTATAATCCCGGTACGCACAGCCTCACAAAAGACCGTCTTGTCTCAACGATATTCAACGCCTATGGAATGGCGATAAAAGTGGTACAGCTGCCTCAAGGCGACTTGTGGGGATATAACGAGAACATGCTCTATTATGCAAAGTTGCTGCCTAATGGCACTTATCACACCGACAGCGTGTCGATGCGGCGGTTTATCAACCGCTTGCAGATAAGTCTTGGCGACATTGGCGTGGCCGATGGCGAAAACACCATTTTCAACTGCGAGAAAGGTTTCTATGTGATGAGCAACACGCTGCACGGCAAGGAAAGCCCGAAAAACCTCATAATACGCTCGGTGGTGAGCACTCTTGCTCCCGACTCGGTGCTCTACACCTCGCAAGCCAACGCTGTATCGCACCTCGATGTGCCCCATCAGCTCAATTCGCTCATGATAGAGTTTGTGCTGCCCTATTACGGTGGTAAGAACAACGTGGAATACACCTGCCTTCTCGAAGGATTCGACAAGCAATGGAGCGCACCGCAGACCACCTGCGCCAAAGAGTACACGCAGCTTGGCAGGGGTACCTACACATTCCGCGTGCGTGCACACAACCTTGTCACCGGAGAGGAGCAGGAAACGTCGCTCG
Source organism: uncultured Prevotellaceae bacterium (assembly GCA_945983195.1). GTDB lineage: Bacteria > Bacteroidota > Bacteroidia > Bacteroidales > Muribaculaceae > CALZFJ01. Next base: position 1,650 of record CAMFSS010000288.1, read on the forward strand.
AAATCAGGATTCTGCCGGCGTGGTATGAGACGTGGTGGGCAAACGTGGTGTATCTCATGCTGCTGATAGTGGCGATTTACTATGCCTACAAGTATCTGCGCCGCCGTGCCGACCGCGAGCTGCGCCGTGCAAGGCGCGAGCAGGAGCGCCAGTTGCGTGAGCAGCAGGCACAATTCCAAATCAAGGAAGAAAAACGCCGCAAGGAGCTTGCCGAGTTGCGAAACAACCAACTTGAGGTGGAGCTGAAGCACAAGTCGAGCGAACTTGCCGACAGCATTATGAACCTTGTGCGCAAAAACGATATGATCCAGGAGATTGATGCGCTCATGGAGGAGCTGAGCGACACAGTGAAGCATGAAGAGCGCAAAGCCATAGTGACGAAGAAAATCAGCGACATTCGCCGTGGAATCCGCATGAACATGAGCGACGATGACAATTGGGAGAAGTTTATCGAGAACTTCAACATGGTGTATGACAACTTCATGAAAGAGCTTACTGCGCGTTATCCCGACTTGAAGAAGAACGACCTGAAGCTGTGTGCCTATCTGCGCATGGGATTGTCGTCGAAGGAGATGGCATCGCTGCTCAACACCTCAGTGCGTAGCATAGAAACCGCTCGCTACCGCCTGCGCCGCAAGCTCAACCTCGACCAGGGCGACAACCTCACCACCTTCATCCAACGCTTTGAAGGAGAAAAGAAGTAACGCAATTGCACAGTCCTCCTGTATGGTTGGATAGGGATTATTGTTGCTACTACTTAGAGGTTGTTGCAGCTTTTTCTTCCACTTGACGCGTAAAAAGTGCGAAATCTCTTGAAAAATCAATAAATTCTCGCTATATTTGTGGTGTTCAAGGCATCGCAAAGCGGTGGCAAAGAGTTGTCCCGCCCCTTGGATATTAATTTACATACATCGGGTGACTAACCTACGAGAGAGGCGCACCGGCAGCCCCAACATCGGGCAACGTGCAGCCCCACTCCCGGCGAGGCAGCACCCGAAAAGGTGTTATTTTTAATTATCTTTCATTATCAAACTTGGCAGTAAGATATGGCTTGAAGATAATTGACAATAGCACCTACATCGTAGGCATATAAGTTCCTGCCGTGATTGGTAGGCTATATACCTTTCACGGTGTGGGGCTGTTGTTTTATCCAAGCCGTAGGTATGCCAAGACCTGATAATGGGATAAGACAAAAATAGATTTCCCACACCTTTCTTGTACCCCAAAGTTTAACCCGTTCTCCCCGGGAATCGAAGAACACAAAACTTTATTAACAAGAAACAGAAACGAAAATTATGCTATTTCCCTTTCGCTAAATTCACATGATGTTGGATTTGCGAGAAACAACACTCCACAAACAGAGTGCAAATTTTATCTATTATTCCAAAAGAGTTTAACTATTTATTATTCAAATTTTTACTTTTATGAAATCATTAAAAAAGCTAAGCCGGGCATTCACATTGATGCTCGCATTGGCAGCTTCGATGACCATTTCTGCACACGACTTCGAAGTTGATGGTATCTACTACTCAATTAATGAGGACAGAGAAAGTGTTAGTGTAACATATAAAGGTGATGGAGATCGTACAGAATACAATCATTTTTCTACCATTACAATACCAGAAACAGTTTCTTATTCAGGAGTTACCTATAAAGTTACAGATATTGGGTGGTGGGCTTTTATGAACAGCAATTTATATAATGTCGTTATGCCTAATTCCATTAAAACAATAGGCTATTGTGCATTTAAGGATTGTGACATTCTAAAATACATCACCTTCAGTAATTCTCTTACATTTATTAACAATTATGCTTTCTCTGGCTGTAAAGAACTAACTCTTGTTGTGTTGCCCGAAA
>CAMFSS010000289.1 GCA_945983195.1 uncultured Prevotellaceae bacterium
TTCCTCACCGACCTCGCAAAGCTCGGCTTCGCGGCCACGACCGTGACAGGCAGCATAAATCTTATCGCCGCAACCGGCGATACACAACAGAATGTGGCGATTTTCGGCACCGGAATTGTCGCCACCTCGGTGTTTGCGGTGCTAGGTTATAAAATTAACTCAATCTATTGAATTATGGAATTACTCGTGATGATTTTTTCAGCAATGATAGTAGTGGGTATCGCTCTTCTTATCTGGTTTCGCACGCCGAGTGGGAAGCAATGGCTACGCAGCCTATAAATGAAATTCATGTGACTATTGAAAAATAAAATTTACCGAGATGAACAGCATAACGATTGACAACGGGAAAGTGGATGTGAGCATATCTGTGCTTACTTTCCGCGAGGGCGACACATATATCGTGCATTGCCCGTCGCTTGACATATCGGGCTACGACCGCACGGAGGAGCTTGCACGCGCCGACTTCGGCTTCATGCTGCGTGACTGGCTCACCACCCAGCTTGCCAACGGGACACTTGCCGATGACCTCACCCGCCACGGCTGGCGCACGTCGGGAAGCTCATGGCGTGAGCCGTCGCTTGCGCACATTGCGTCGCGCCGCCGCACGGTGTCGTCGCTTATATCACGAAGTGACTACTCCAAGCAGAATTTCTCCACTGCCATCACCTGCTCATGAATACCTACCGTCTCAGCAACACAAGCATTGCCACGTTCAGGGAGTTCTTGCGTCATTGCGGCTGCCGTTATGTCGGCATCACCGGCGGTCACGAGAAGTGGCACAAGGAGGGTTGCACCCGGTGCGTGATATTCCAGACGCATATAGACCCAATCCCCGAATTCATATTGAAGAGCAATCTCCGCACCATAGGCTGCACGCGCAAGCAGTTTGAGCAGTGGCTGAAGTCGCACTCATAGTTTTACCTAAATTTCCTTGTTTGATTATTCTATTTTCTTGAGATACTTCGCCGGAAGCCAATGCTCTACCAACTGCGCCACTACCGGAAAGTTATCGGTTTTGCGATGCAAATTTAAGTGTTATTTTGTCAATAACAAAATGGTTTTAGGAAAAAGTGTGGCATTGCGTTGCTCGCCAATTCGCAGTGGGGGTGTCAAGGGCGGCAGTGTGGCACGTTTGGCAACTCGCGGGGGGGTTAGGGACGGCGGCCACGGTAAATGGCGGTGACACTGTCGCGACCGTCGGCAAGCTCAACGTGCTTGACGGTGACGGTGTCGCCGATGTTGCTGCCGAAGATTTTGCTGCGGTTCTCTACCTCGGCATAGTCGAACTCTACGGAATCGCCATTCTCGTCGATTATGAGAATTGAATTCATTGCGCGGTCGAGAGTTACGCCTATTGTGGTCATTTCGTGCCCAACCTGGTTGGGATTGACCATATCATGAGGTGTTACGGTGGCTGAACAGGAGTCGTTTTCTCCAATCTGACTATTGGCGTTGCGGTTGCCGCAGGAGAGGAGTGTTATGCACAAAAGTGCTGTAAAAAGTGCCTTCATATCGTGTGAGTGTTTTGAAATTTGCGGCAAAGATACTGAAAAATTTGAGGAAAGGGCGTTTTTGGTGATGGAAATGTTTGGGGAAATGGATATATTTGCAGCGAATTAATCATGATGGATATGAGAAAGAGAAGGATTTTGATTTCGATTGGTATTTTTGTGGTGGCTGTGGCTATTGCCACTGTCGGTGGCAGCTTCTATATGCTTGACTATTCGCTGGGATATGAGCATAAGCCGGGTGACTTGCGCGGTGACACCGAGAGTGCATACGCAGAACTGTATCGCCGTGTGCCCGACATGAAGCCGTGGTGCGACAGTCTGCTGCAACGCGGATTGATACGTGACACTTTCGTGATGATGCCTACCGGTGAGCGACATCATGCCATATACCTAAGGAATGACTCGGCAAAGGGGCGCACTGCTGTGGTGGTGCACGGATATACTGACAATTGCGTGAAATTCATGTACCTCGGACGAATGTATCACCGCGATTTGGGCTACAACATTCTTATGCCCGACCTTCACGCGCACGGCAAGAGTGAGGGAGAGGAGATACAGATGGGGTGGCCGGCGCGCCTCGACGCCTCCCGCGGGCCGGAGGGAGCCGAAGACCTGAGCCGCGACTCGGTGGCGCCGTCGAGAGTGGTGGTGCACGGCGTGTCGATGGGAGCGGCAACCACAATGTGCGTTTCGGGCGAGGAACTGCCTGACTATGTGGAGGCGTTTGTGGAAGATTGCGGCTACACCAGCGTGTGGGACGAATTCCGCGGCGAACTGAAGGCACAATTCTCACTACCGCCATTTCCGCTGCTATACACCGCCAGTGCTCTATGCAAGCTGAAATACGGTTGGAGTTTCGGCGAAGCGTCGCCACTGCGGCAAGTTGCCAAATGTCACCGCCCGATGCTATTCATACACGGCGATGCCGACACATACGTGCCATTTGCAATGATGCAGCCACTATATGACGCAAAACCGCAACCAAAACAGATGTGGGTGGCGAAAGGGTCGAAACACGCTGATGCCTATCTCGACCACCGTGAGGAATATACCGCCACTGTGCGTGAGTTTCTTGGCGACTGACTCACTTCCTAACCTGCTTTCCGAGCAGAAGAAGGGCGAGCAACGGACTGCGACCGATGATGTGAGCCACGAAAAGCGTGACAGCCACGATGCAGAGTGCTACAACTGCTGCAATAGCTGCGAGCGGCACAAACGGCAGCCCGATAGCCTTCAGCGGCTCTTGCAGTGGTGTGAGAGGGAAGAGGAAGAAATAGTGCAGCAAATAGATTGACAATGACTCTGTGCCAAGATACTTGAAGAAACGTGCCACAATGGATGGGCGAGCCTCAGCCCCTGCGACCGGGGCAAATTCGCGACTGCTCCATGGCGACACAGCAGCTACGGCTATAATCACGACAGAAACGTGGAGCAGCGGACGCGAAAAGATGCAAGTCCATTCAGGAAGGAATGGCACGTCCCAGGGATAGACGATAGTGAAGAGTGCAAGGGGGAACAGAACAGCAGCAACTGTGAGCCATGTGCCACTTGAAGTGACCTTGAGCCACGCTGCGGAATATTTTTTGGCGAAAACTCCAAATATGAATACCGGGAAGAACCATGAGAGCAGACCAAGACCGGCAATGTCGAAATTCTCAGCCTCAGACGACCACAGCGAAGCGGCATAGAGCAGAACAGCGTAGGTGGCGGCTACTGCAACCAATTGCTGCCACAGATGACAGCACCGGCGCAGAACGGCACTGAGCGGCCAATAGACGAGAAACAGCATAAAGAGGCATAGAGTGAACCAATATCCGTCTTTCCAAAAACTGCAATACATGTCGGGGACGGATGCAGAGATTGGTGACCCAAGCGAACTGTGCGGGAAATACCATATCCACAGGGCACTCAGCGCGACGCAGGGCCCGAGGAGGGGGAGCCAGCGCGTTGTCAGCGGGCGCGCGGCTGCGGA
>CAMFSS010000290.1 GCA_945983195.1 uncultured Prevotellaceae bacterium
TGGCTTTCCAAACGGAAATATCCACCGGGTCGCCGCTGTTAAGCATAGTGCGAGCGGTAGTTATATGTATGCTGCGCATAGGTTATAAGGTTATAGGGTTAAAAGGTTATAAGAGAAATTCCCACCGCAAACAGGGCTAACCGCAAAATTCGCAGAATTTTGCTTACCTTTGCGGTATGGATACTTTCTCATTTGAAAACTTAAATGCCTACAAAGAGGCAAAATCACTTGTCGTAGATGTTTACAAGTTGATTGCAAAATTCCCCCAATCTGAAAGATTTGCTCTTTCAGCTCAGTTGCAACGTGCAATCGTTTCCGTGCCTTCAAACATAGCTGAAGGCAGCGGTCGTGTTTCCTACAAAGAGAAAATTCATTTTCTCGAAATAGCCTATGGCTCATTGATGGAATCATTTTGTCAATTAGAAATTGCTTGTGAGTTAAATTATATTTCTGCTGAAGAATTAGCCAAAATCAAAGAGAAATTGCTTGCTGTTTCTCGGTTAATCAATGGCTTAAGCCAAAGTTTCCAAAGGAAACTAAACTCATAACCCTATAACCCCATAACCCTATAACCAGTAAAAATTTACGCAAATACAAAATCATAGTCGTCTGTAAAGACGCCACTTGATTTTGGATTTTGGAGGTTTATGCGGTTCTCCGCATACCTCCAAGTAAATTTTACTTGACATGGCTTTTCCGGGTCATCGGCAATCTCACTCGTTGAGTCTGTTATTAGCACCGGGCGGAGTGCGTCGAAGTCGCCGTCGTCAGGTGCACTCTCGTATGGAGTTCGCACATCGTCGGAGCAGAACATCTGCTCGGCGAGCGAACACTCGTCGGCAGTCAGCCCTGCCGACTGCACCTCGTAGGTCTGCTCGCAAGTGGCATCGTAGAACTGCGACACAGTGCCGAGGACAGCCAACGAGCGGTCAACCTTAGTTTTGGCTGTGGAAACAGCCGGAACGAAAAGGTTGTCAGGCACGTTGAAGCAGTTGCGGAAGTAGAACGCACGAGTTCCCGAAAGCGACTTGTCGATGAAGAACGAGGCGGCACGGTCGCCCACGCGAACAGTGAACGCAGTGAGTTCTATTTCCGCACCCACCATGTCCTCGGCTTGTCGCTGTATCTCTGAACAAAAGATAGTGTGCGTCCACACTCCGTCGCTCGATGCCGTAGATTGCTGATAAGGACCTTTGAAATAGCAATGCCCCGGTATTCCGCCACTAAGGAAATCGCAGTAAACCTCGTAGTTTACTGCCTCATTGGAATAGGCGAAAAACGGCAAGAACACGAAGCTCTCGGGAGCCACGCGCCTCGATGCAGCAGCAGTGAGGAAGTGCGACTTCAGTAGCGGCTCAAAATCGTAGATGTCGATGTCGCGGTCGCAATAAATCACCTTAAAACCGGCACGGTCGTAGTCTTCGCTGTGGTCGTCGAGAATATCCACATACACCTCAAACCACACGTGCAACAATGAAAAACCGTTCTGACGCATCGTTTGCTCCAAGAGCGAACGCAAGTCGTAAAGCAACACTTTGCCGTCGGTGGCGTAATAACGCTCCGACAACAAATTACCTGTCTGCGACGTCGAAATATTCACGTCGATATACTCCTTGTCGGTCAGTATCGAAATCGTCCCGATATGACACGACAACATCATAGCCCGAAAATTCTGTATCTTAATCATACGGCAAAGGTAAGCGTGCAAATCGCCAAAGCAAAAGACACGAAAAGCGGCAACCCGGTGAGGGCTGCCGCCGTGAGATGCGGAACGTTTGGAGAATTTATTCTTCCAAACTGTCAGGAACGAAGTCCGGCGCATCAGGGTCGATGCCTCTGGCGATGTACTTTGCACGAATGGCGTTGTACGATTGATGCACAATCTGATTGATTGCACGGAATTGTTCGTCTTCAATCAGGAGAGCCAGTTGTTCTTTTTGGCTCGGGAACTGTAGCCCGAAACCGTAGTTGATTGTGCGAGCTGCGTTCAAAATAACTCTGAGTTCTTGTTCAGTGAACTTGTTGTAGTCGATTTTCATTATTAAAAGAATTATAGAGTGAAACATTCGTGAGAGTTGTTGTCGATGTGGAAGATTGAGAGCGTGTAGTTCTCCGCACCCTTGCGGAATTCGATGCGGATAAAGTCTTCGTTATCACGCCAACAGTAGTAAAGGGCGGTTCGCATAGCGTCCATATCGCTGTCGGCAGTCAATTTCCATTTGCCTTGTCTTGTGTAGCAAGTATATTCTTTCATTGTCGTGTGAAATTAAAGATTTATACATCGAGGGAGAAAGACAAAGAGGCTTACGCCTCTTTGCTCGCTTCCAATTTGAGTTTGTCGTAGATGTTTTGGCTGATGACCGCGCCGTAGCGATGTTTGAGCAAGTGCATATAGCGGAGAGCACTCTTGGCTGTCTTGCAACCGCAACCCACATTGTCTTTAGGTGCGACGCCCTGGAAATAGACGTACCAGCGGTCAAACTTGCGTTGAGCGACGATGAGATGTGGAGTAACTGTAGGCTGTGGGATAACTACGTTCTCGACTTGTTGAGCAGCCTGTTCGGCTTTCTTAGAAACTTTCTTTGTCATGATTTTTAATTTTTTGATGATTGAACATTGGCGCATTAGCGCCGTTTATTTTACGTGCAATCAAGTGGACGAAGCAGTGAAGTCGAGCCGCAAGGGTGATTGCCGCATTTTTCGCTTGCTAAAAATCGGAGGAACACGGAGTGCACACTTGCCCTTGCAGCCTGAACATCGTCCTAACTTTGCACAGTTAAAATGAATGGTGCGATTGCGGTCAACCAATGTTCTTCATCTACAAAATGCCGGCTTGCCGAAAAATCATAGCGAGAAAGGTAGCCGATAAAGGCAATCAGCAACAAAGAGGTTGTAGCCTCAGCCGGAAGTGGAGTCACACTCGAAGTCGCTGCAAGATTGACGCTGTCTATTTTCCAAAGGGCACAGCACCTAAATGTGGAGCGTAGGTTGAAGCCAAGAGTGCCGCTATTGCCGTTCAAGCATCAAGCGGTCAGCACCGACATCGGAGACAACAAAACTGCAAGCGAGAAAAAGCCGGGTAGCGGCGTTTCTTCCTCGATGTATCTTTAATTTGGCGATGAATGAAGTGTTGCACAGACTAAGCAAATATGATTGCCGATGGCGATATGCTATGCAGCCTTTTGCAGTTGGCGAGAAGACTTATCAAGCACGAATTAGGAGAACATCACTCTCAATCTAACGGCAACAACCACGAATACTCTATAATTCAACAATGGAAATCGGCAAAGTTCACGATGAACGAAAGTACCAACGTCAGCGACAATCAACCACGCCGGGCGGAAGCGAGCCGACAAAGACCGGCTCGGTAAAACGGCAATCGCACAAACGCAACAAAGCGGCGGCAGCCGTATGATTAAGATACATTCCGCTGTTCCCGGCGGTGGAGAGAGCAAAAAGAAAGTCAGCCGTTTGGCTGA
>CAMFSS010000291.1 GCA_945983195.1 uncultured Prevotellaceae bacterium
AGGACATGAAGCGCAACAACGGCTTTATCCCCGGAATCAAGCCCGGCAAGAAGACGGCAGAGTATCTCGACTCAATCATGTCGAGAATCACTTTCCCGGGTTCAATCTTCTTGGGCTTTGTGGCAATCATGCCTGCTTTTGCCAATGTGTGTGGCGTGAACCAGCAGTTTGCACAGTTCTTCGGTGGAACATCGCTGCTGATTCTCGTGGGCGTAGTGCTCGACACATTGCAGCAGATTGAAAGTCACCTGATGATGCACCACTACGACGGACTTATGAAGTCGGGCAAAATCAAGGGACGCACCACAGGTAGCGGATATTAATTCATCAAAAGGATTAAAACGACTGACAAGCAATATAGGAGGAAAGCAATAAGATGATTTATCTGAAGACTGATGAGGAAATCGAACTGCTGCGTGCAGCCAACCAGATAGTGGCACGCACGCTCGCAGAGGTGGCAAAAGTGATTGCCCCCGGCGTGACCACACTGAAGCTTGATGCTGTTGCCGAGGAGTATATCCGCTCGCAAGGAGCAGTGCCGGGATTCAAGGGCTACGGCGGATTTCCGGGAACACTCTGTGTATCGGTCAATGAGAATGTCGTACACGGCATACCTTCTAACTACGCGCTGCGCGAGGGTGATATAGTGTCGGTCGACTGCGGAGCCGTGAAAGACGGCTACAATGGCGACTCAACCTACACCTTCTGCGTGGGCGAGGTCGATGAGGAGGTTCTCCGCCTTCTGCGCACGACCAAGGAATCGCTCTACGTGGGCATTGAGCACGCCGTAGAGGGAAACCGCATAGGCGACATTGGCCATGCTATCCAGGAATACTGCGAGAAGCGTGGCTACGGAGTAGTACGCGAGATGTGCGGACACGGAGTGGGGCGCAAGCTCCATGAAGATCCCGACGTCCCCAACTACGGACGTCGCGGCACCGGACCGCTCATCAAGAACGGCATGGTGATTGCAATTGAGCCGATGATTAACATGGGCAGCAAGAACATAGTGATAGAGCGCGACGGCTGGACCACGCGCACCAAGGACCGCAAGCCCTCGGCACACTATGAGCACACCATTGCCATTCACCACGGAAAGCCCGACATACTCTCGTCGTTTGAGTACGTTGAGGAGGTTCTCGGAGATAGATCAATTTAACTAACAACCGCAGTATTTTACATGGCTAAACAGACCGCTATCGAACAAGATGGAGTAATCGTGGAGGCATTGTCGAATGCCATGTTCCGCGTGGAGCTTGAGAACGGACATGAAATCACCGCCCACATATCGGGCAAGATGCGCATGCACTACATCAAGATACTCCCCGGCGACAAGGTGAAAGTAGAGATGTCGCCCTACGACCTCTCCAAAGGAAGAATTGCTTTTAGATACAAATAAAACTCACAGAATATGAAAGTAAAAGCCTCAATTAAGAAGCGTACCCCTGAATGCAAAATCGTAAGACGCAAAGGTCGCTTATATGTAATAAATAAGAAAAACCCTAAGTATAAACAACGTCAAGGATAAGATTTGTTATTCTTGCAACAAAAAACATAGTTAAGAATTATGGCAGTAAGAATTGTTGGTGTAGACTTGCCACAAAATAAAAGAGGCGAAATCGCCTTGACTTATATTTTTGGTATCGGACGCAGCGCAGCAAATACAATCCTTGAGAAAGCAGGCGTCGACAAGAATATCAAAGTGAAAGACTGGACCGATGCCCAGGCAGCAAAGGTGCGTGAAGTGATTAGTGCTGACTACAAGGTAGAGGGTGACCTCCGCAGCGAGATTCAGCTCAACATCAAGCGCCTCATGGACATTGGCTGCTACCGTGGTATCCGTCACCGTATCGGCCTTCCCGTGCGCGGACAGAGCACAAAGAACAACGCCCGTACACGCAAGGGTAAGAAGAAAACAGTTGCTAACAAAAAGAAAGCTACTAAATAATATTAAAGTATGGCAAAAAAGACAGTCGCAGCAAAGAAGAGAAACGTCAAGGTTGACGCAACAGGTCAGCTTCATGTACATTCTTCTTTCAACAACATCATCGTGTGCTTAGCCAACAGCGAGGGTCAGGTGATTTCCTGGTCGAGCGCAGGCAAGATGGGATTCCGTGGTTCGAAGAAGAACACTCCCTACGCAGCACAAATGGCAGCACAAGATTGCGCCAAGGTTGCATTCGACCTCGGCTTGAGAAAGGTGAAAGCATACGTAAAGGGTCCGGGCAACGGACGCGAGTCAGCAATCCGCACCGTCCACGGTGCAGGCATTGAGGTGACTGAGATTATCGACGTCACTCCGCTTCCGCACAACGGATGCCGTCCTCCTAAGAGAAGAAGAGTGTAATTTCGCAGGTTGAAATTAATCGAATCGCAAATCTTCTATTAAACAAGAGAAACCAAGACACTCCCGATGTGAATGGATTGCATTATTTAGTATACTACGACCTCTCTGCAATCGCGGCTGCACTACGGAGTGCTTGAACAGAACTTTAATAAAAAAGTAAAGAAAAAATGGCAAGATATACCGGCCCAAAATCAAAAATCGCTCGCAAGTTTGGCGAGCCGATATTCGGTGACGATAAGGTTCTCGCAAAGAAGAACTATCCACCGGGACAGCACGGTGTGAACAAGAGACGCAAGCTCTCTGAGTATGGCACACAGTTGCGTGAGAAACAAAAAGCAAAATACACTTATGGCGTTCTCGAAAAGCAGTTCCGCAACCTCTTCGACAAGGCTACACGCACCAAGGGTGTGAAGGGTGAAGTGCTTCTTCAGCTTCTTGAGTCGCGCCTCGACAACATTGTGTATCGCCTTGGCATAGCACCTACCCGTGCAGCAGCACGTCAGCTTGTGCTCCACCGCCACATCACAGTCGATGGAGAAGTGGTCAACATCGCTTCTTATTCCGTTAAGCCCGGCCAGGTAGTGGCTGTTCGCGAGAAGTCGAAGTCGCTTGAGGTTATCGCCGATGCACTTGCAGGCTTCAACCACAGCAAGTATCCCTGGATTGAGTGGGACGAGAATGTGAAGGGCGGCAAGATGCTTCACCTGCCTCAGCGTGAGGACATTCCTGAAAACATCAAGGAACAGTTGATTGTAGAGTTGTATTCTAAACAATAATAAAAGATAACGTTACATGGCTATTTTAGCATTTCAAAAACCCGACAAAGTATTAATGTTGGAAGCCGATAACTTCTTCGGCAAGTTCGAGTTCCGTCCGCTGGAGCCGGGTTATGGCGTAACCATAGGCAATGCCTTGCGCCGCATCCTGCTCTCGTCGCTCGAGGGTTTTGCAATATCTTCGATTCGCATTGATGGCGTACAGCACGAATTTGCAACCATTCCGGGTGTGAAGGAGGATGTGACCAACATCATCCTCAACCTCAAGAAGGTGCGTCTGAAGCAAGTTGTTGAAGACACCGAGGCAGAGAAGGCCACAGTGAAGGTTTCGGGTCAGGATGTGTTTAGAGC